>PBWA01000006.1 GCA_002728855.1 Flavobacteriaceae bacterium | reverse complement strand
ATTTTAATCCTCCTGGCTCCTTCAAAATATTCATTAATATTCTTTAAACTACTTTCTAAACGATCCTTAAATACATCTGCCATAGCTACTAACTCAACATTTTCATCTGCTTTAAGGGCTTGAATAGCTGCTCCTGAACCTCTTCCTCCACAACCCACCAAGGCTACTTTTAATTTTTTCTCAGCATGAACATTTGACATCGCTTCAACAAATAAAGGAGATGCAACAATTGCACCTGTGGCTATAGAGGTTTTTTTTATAAAAGAACGTCTTGATTTATTAGAATTTGATTTATTTTTCATTTGATTAAAATTTATTTAATTAATAACTCCAATATTTTTTTTGAATCTCTTCTGATGGTGTTTCAAGTGGTCTTACAATTCGAAATCCAAGAAACTGAGCATCTGTATGCCACCAAAGACTTTTAGGGATTTGAGGATCTCTTCTTTTCCATCTTTTTGAAGAAGGTGTTCTTGAAGAACTTCGAAGTCTTTCAGGCTTATCCATCCATGATCCACCTCTCACTACTCTGGGATATGTTTTTGTTGGAGCTTCATAAGGATTATCTACATCTTTCTTACGTTTTTTGTATGCTGTTGGTATGTATTGATCTAAAGTCCACTCAGCTACATTGCCATGCATATCATGTAATCCCCATGAATTTGGTTTTTTTTGTCCTACTTTTTGATATTTTTCATTGCTGTTATCAGAATACCATGCGTAATCTTTTAATTCACTCAAATCTTCACCAAAAGAATAAGCAGCCTCTGATCCAGCTCTACAAGCATATTCCCATTCAGCTTCAGTTGGGAGTCGATAAAATTTTCCAGTCATTGCAGATAACCACTCACAAAATTTAACTGCAGCCAATTGAGTCATACTTATTGCTGGATATCCATCAGTTCCCATGCCAAAACTCATTTCAACATAAGGCATAGTAGCTCCCGAAACGGCATCTACATCAATTGAAACTTCACTTTCTAGATCCTTTTTCATTTGATATTGATCAATTTCTCTGGACACAAAAAGATTATATAAGTCCCATGTTATTTCATATTGACCAATCCAAAAAGCATCTATCTGGACTTCATGTTGGGGTCCCTCATCAGCAAAATGTCCGATCTCTGATTTTGGACTACCCATTTTAAAAGAACCTGAAGGGATAAATATCATTGGTATATTCTCTTCTGTTTGAGGAACTTTTTGCACATAGTTGTTTTGAGCACTAATATTATATGACATTAAAATAATAAAAAATAAAAATATTTGATCTGAGTAACTCATTTAATATCAATATGCCATAAATTTTTATTTTTATTCTATCATTTTTTTATCACCAAACTTGGGTTTATTGGATANCTTCCAAAAGATTTTCCNTAAATAGCAATTCCCCCATCACCTTCAGTTTCAATGCGAATAGTCATATTACCTTCTTTTAAATAACTCTTTAATTCGTCATTACTGATAGGCACTTTTATCAAGTAACCATATGAACCGGCCTCATTTAATGTTGGTTGATTTGCCCAAAAATCATCGTCAGTAGATTTATAAGGAGATATTATTTGATTATGCCATGATAAAACCCCTCTATGNTCNGCAGGATCATCTATTAAAGTCATTCTTTTTTTAGATTTGCCATTTANNGAAATTTTTATACTGGATGGAAATAATTCTTCGTCAGTCATTGGATAAGAGTTTGGATTTTTACTTGGACTGACTATAGATCCTCTCATCCAATCCATTCCAGCATCAACATAATCTTCGCCTATTTTATCTTTATCAAAGAGCTTTTTTGCTGAAGCTTCAATAATAAAATAAGCTTCTTTAAAATTTAAGGTTTTATATTTAGCGGGAATTTGAATTTCGTATTCAAAAAAACCACTTCCAGCTCCATTAACTTTTTTNCCATTCAAAACATTCCATCTTTTTTTTGTCCAATTAGAGTTAGAAATTTCATCTGCAGATAAACTAATTACTTCCACATTCTTTAATTCCTTATTTGAATTAACTTCGAAGTGCATAAAGTTTCTATGCAATATTTTATTATCTAGAGTTTTCAGTTTAAACGTTAGTTTAGAAAGGCCACTATGATTTGGCATTAATAATTCAAGAGGATTGAGGCTTTTTTGCATCCATGGATAATATTTTACTCGAAAATTGTCAGATTTAATTAATCTTTCCTCAGCAATATAATTTGTGTGAGACAATTCATACTCAACAATAATATCTTCTCCATAATCATCACTAGTAAAAGATGAAATAAATAACGGTACATCTATTTTTTCCCCACCGTTAACCGTTCGACATATTTCAACACCAGTAGATAAATAAACAGGAGCATGAAAATCATTGAGAGTCATTCCTTCTAGGATTTCATCCAAACCTGTTTTTTTTTCAGATCTATCAAATTTCCAATATCCGTTCCATTCGTTTATAACATCATGATGTTCTGTATATAGCCATCCTGCTACTTCTGGAAACTTTCTAAAACTATTTATCATTCTGTGATAATCATAGCTCCAATCTATATCACCAGTGCTCCCTTTATAACCCCATACATTTCCACACTCAGAATTTACAAAGGGTTGATCCAGTTGTTTAAATCCATCATAATATAGGTGAGAACCTCCTTTGAAATTTTTTTCAGTTTGATCTTTCAAGAAATTTTCCCATTCATTTCCTGGAAGGTATGCATGCCAAGAGTTTATGTCTGTAACTGTATGAAGTCCACCACAACAAGTAGAATTATCTTCTATTAGTCTTGATTTATCCAATGATTTTGCCAGATAATACATCGAAGCTACCCAATTATATGTTTCAGGAAGAATTTCTCTTTCATTTTCTTTATTATCTTCAGGATCATTTTTAGTTGAAAGTCCCCACTGCTCATTAAAAATGACCCATGAAAAAATAGAAGGGTGATTATAATCTCTTTTTATCATTTGCTTCAGAGTGTATTCAGATTCATTTCTCATAAATTGATCTGGATCACCCCAAGAATTTGGTAAATCCTCAACAACTAAAAGGCCTAATTTATCAGCCCAGTATAATTTTCTTGGAACTTCAACTTTTATATGAACTCTAATTCCATTTAAACCAATGGATTTACTTCTTAGGATCTCTTCTTTAATAAAATTATCATTAGGGAATGTATAGAATCCATCTGGATGATAGGATTGATCTAAAGCTAATTGAAGGTATATTGGTTTATTGTTTAACGCAACATATGGATATTCTGTCCCAGGTAAATTAATGGTAGAAATTTTTCGCATTCCAAAATAAGATCTAACAATATCATCATCAAGACTGATTTCAACATCATAGAGATAAGGATCTTCAAGATCCCATAATCTCATTTCTGGTATTTTTATATCAAAGCTTCTTCTTAATTGTCCTGGCTTTACAGTTATATTATGTTTAATTAATCCTTTTTCAGTTTTAATGTTGATACTTAAAGGCAATTCTTTTGTGGCATAATTTTCTAAATAAGTTGTAACATTTACTTTCTTGTTATCAATATCAGGTGTAAAATGAACAGCATCTAAAAAATTTTTTCCTCTTGCTTCTAAATAAATTGTTTGCCAAATACCTCTGGCATTCCCGTAACCTTGCTTTCCATATAAAGCATAACCTCTTTTGAACTTGTTTGGATCGCCAGCATTATCATCTACTTTTAAAGTTATGTTTTGATCTTTACCATATTTTATATATGAAGTAAGATCAAAAGAAAAAGGAACATATCCTCCTTGATGTTTGCCTATTAAAACTCCATCAATCCAAAGTGTTGTTTCCCAATCAGATGCTCCAATTATGATAAATGTCTTTTTCCCTTTCCAATCTTTTGAAACATTTATTTTTCGATTATACCAAGCAATACTCGCCTCGTCTTTAACTCCTGATAATTTTGACCCCCATGGAAAGGGTACTGTGATTGTTTTGTCAAACTTTACTGTTTGTTCTTGCCATTTTTCT
The DNA here is from genome assembly GCA_002728855.1 of Flavobacteriaceae bacterium. GTDB lineage: Bacteria > Bacteroidota > Bacteroidia > Flavobacteriales > Flavobacteriaceae. The sequence continues at coordinate 30,747 of PBWA01000006.1, read as the reverse complement.
TTTTCACCAACATTATTTGGGTCAAATTTAAAATCCCATTTCCCGTTTAGATTTTCCCACATTTCTCTTTGAAAATCTGGCCTGGGATGCTCAGGCAATGGTATTTGTGATTTTAAAACAAATGTTTGTAATAAAAATAATACACTAAAAAATTTAATAAATAGTTTCATGATTTTTCTTTTTTAATCACACCCTCCCCAAAGTGCAGATCCACAATCTCCAACCTTAGGGTAGTTATATCCTAGTAATAGGGTGTCTTGTCTTTTGTCATTAATAATTTTTGAAAGTTTTTCATCATTTTTTTCAACTCTTGGAAAAAATACTTCAAAGGGTAAAACCTCATTATTGTTCCAAACTTTTTCTATAAACGAGGGCAGTCTTTTTCTCAAAACCGGAATTTCAGCTTCACCTGCTTGTTCCCATGAACAAAATTGACCACCAATAACAAGGGGTGTTTCTTCTAATTGAATAGGTTTTTTTGATGCAGGAGCTTTATCATACCAATTTTCCCATCGCCAAATATTCCAAGAATATATTTTTTCAGGAGACCACATAGCTCTTCTAGCTCTTGGATTTTTAACTCCTCCATTGACAACATATAAAGGCTGCCAAGAGGTATTAACAACTGTATAACCATCCTCAATTAAGTCACCAGGAAGTTGATATAAAGTTTCAAATTCAAAAACAACTACATCTTTAGGAATTTTTATTTTCCCCTCTTTTCTAAAACCTTCCCATAAAAACATTTTTTTATTATGACTTTTAACAATATCATTCATCCTCACAATAAAATATCTGTAAAGTTCATTTACATCTGTTCCTAAATTATTTTTTTTCATAAATCTTTTAATTTCAGGAACATTTTTATACAATTCTAAGTTAGCTTCATCTGCCCCAATATGGAAATAAGGCGAAGTGTAAAAAACTTCTACCATTTCGCCAATAATTTCATCAAGTACTTCATAAATTTTTTCATTTGAAATATTAACAACATTGGAGTTAGGATTATTATTATTAACCCCAAAAATTTCTGGATATATTTTAACCAATTGAGTAGCATGGCCAGGGACTTCTAGTTCAGGTACTAAGATTACTCCTCTCAGTTTAGCATACTCAACTAATTCTCTAAAATCTTTTTTTGAGTATGGCCTATCTGGTGTTGGCAATTTTGGATATTTTTCAGTAGGAAATGTAAATGCTTGATCGTCTGTTAGATGGAGTTGAATATAATTTATTTTATAAAAAGAGGCCAAATCAATTATATCTTTTAAAGTCTCAATATCATGCCAAACCCTTGCTAAGTCAATTAACAAACCCCTGTAACTTGAGTCTGGATAATCCTTTATTTTAATTAATGGAAAAACAATTGATTCATTTTTTTTAGTTACCAGTTGAAGCAGACTGTTTTTTGCCATTACAAGAGCATTATAACTTCCAGCAGAAACTATAATTTTTTCATTTATATCAATCTGATATTCCTCTTCATTTAAACTTTCATTAATTTTAAAAATCAAATCCGATGAATTTCCATCATTGATTAAAAAATTTATATTTAGAGAAGTTATTTTTCGGACTTCTTCTTCAAATATTTCAACTAGTGAGTTTATTTCTGGGCTTTTAAAAGAAANAGATATGTTTTTTGTAAATGCAAGTCCCTTATCAGGNTTAAAGACAACTTCTTTCGGAATAGGTACAATATCATTGCTTAGNTCAANACTNATGATTCCTTTTTCATTTTGACATGAAAACAAGAAAAATACCAACAAAAAAAACATATATTTTTTATCCATATTATTGTTTTAAAATATTAGAGTTTTAGATAATACAATTTAGTAAAATAAGACCCTTATTGTATTAAAATATTAATTTTTTAAAGAAAAATATTTTCTGCCAAAATTATAGGCATTTATCCCTATTTTTTCTCCAATGATTCTTCCAGGTAAATCATCTACTGGGGGGTGAATACCTCCCCAAATTCTAGATAAACTACACTGATTACTTGCATCTCTGTATGTAGCCCATTGAATTTTAATATCTTGAGAGGGACCTTTTTCAAATACCAAAAATTGATTTTTTTTAGCTACAAATTCACCTAAACCTCCGGGGAAAAAATCACTACCAGTCAATAAAGTTAATACTTCAGCAGCTGCTCTTGAAAATGTAGAGTGTCCTGAGACATATCCTGAAAAATTTGGTGTAACAAATGTCGGTCTTTGATATGGAAACCAGTTTTCTGCAAGAATCCATCCAACTCCAGCGTAATCATTTTTTGGATTATTTATATACTTATGACCTCGCCAAGAATAAAATTTTATTTTACCAATATTTTCTCCATTTTTACCAGAAAGCGGATCTCCCTTTTTAACGATTTCAATATAGCCATCAATTAGTTTGATGCCTAAGGGAGAATAAGAGTTAAAATTATTATCAGAGGATTGCCCATTTTTAGCCATATATCTTAAAGCACTTATAGGTCTTATATAATCATAATAACCTTTAAGCCCCCATGCTGCAATTGCAGCATCGTGCATTGCTCCACCTAATAAAAAGTAAGCTTTTATGTCCCATTCTAATTGATTAATTAAATTGCCTTTCCCCTCAAATTTTCTTTTAAATAAATCATGATAGGAAACATAATTTAATATTGTAAACCAATGCCCTGGAGGAGTTTCAGAATCAGGACCATCTGCCCAAAACTCTGCAATAACCCTTGTATAATCTCCCCTTGGAACAATTTGCTTTTTATATGGTAGTTTTGTAATGGGGTTTAATTTATAGCCTGATGAATTATCTCCTCCATTGTCTCTATTATATTTTTTATTTAGAGTTTCAATTTTAAGGCTTGAATAATTTATGTTTTGATTACCAATGCTGTTGGGAGAAATATCCCATAAAACACCATCATTTGGATCAAGATGCGATCCCCATATTGAAACAAAGCTATGATTCCAAAAGTACTCAACATTTAATTCTTTATTAGAATTTAAAAATTCTGGAGGAGCTCCTGGATCAAAGTATATAGGATACTCATATCCATCTCTTTTCAAAATTTTTATTTTTTTCTTATCTAAACTAAAAGGTAAAACTTGACCCCATTCAGGCCCAAGAAATTCAGGCACTGAGCCTGCCAATTCATTTCCAGATTGGTCAATAAATTTTTCAAAAGCTAGTGGCTGCCATCTATTTGGATCATCAAGTTCTTTTATGCCTGGATTTTTTAAAATTAATGCTTTATTAATTGGTTCGTAAAATAAATTAGTGTAAAAATATTTCTCGTTTGAACCGTCCTCCCATGAAAAATCAATTATTTTTTTTGCAATATAATTTCCAAGAGCGGCGGGATTTCCTTTTTTATAATCTAATGAGAGAAAATTTTTGTCATATCCCAGCTTTTCAAATAAAGAATCAATGATGACTCTTGATTTTTTATACCCAGGGGAAATTTCATATCTATGAATTAGTAGTCTATATGCGGCATAGCTAATTGCCTCTTCTTGATTTTTTATTATATCACCGGGGAATGTTGTGTTTGAATATGGAATATAGACTCCATGATTTTCTTTGTTTAAAAAAAATGTATCTGATTTATCCTCAAAAACAGCCCAAGCATCATACATTGCAGCAGATATATGAAAAAGATTCCTTGCGTGAACAGTTGGTCTTGCTAAATCATTTCTTATTGATTGTAAAAGAACTTCGTTCCATTTTCTTGCAACGCTATGATTTTGAGAAAAAGTAAAATTAGAAACACATAGAAAGGTTAAAAAAAATAGAACTTTATAATTCATTCAGATTAGTAAACCAATTAGTACAATTTGTTTTAATTCCAATTAAAATATTTCTTGATTGAATCCAAAAATGAAGGCTCTTCCACATATAACTCATCAATCTGAATTAATTGATTCGGTTCAATATTTGTTAAATATTGTTTTTTTCCTCCAGGCCATGAAACTATTAATGAATCTATTTTCTTATTTTCTCCAAGACCAAAATGAACTATTGAAGTGTTTTGAGAAGCATGACTTGATCCTCCGTCTACCTCTCTTATCATATTTAAATTATCACAAACAATTCTTATTCTTGATCCTAGTCCTCTTGAAGTAGATTGATTTCCTTTTAATTTAATTTTCAACCAGTTATTATTATTTTTGGAGTCATTTCTATAAAGTTTAGAGCCAACGACTCCTCCTCTATGGGTCATATCATTAACAGGTCTTTGATTTACAACAAAAATGTCTTGATCTCCATCATTATCATAATCAAAATGAACTGATCCCCTTGCAATTCCATAATCCATAACGCCAGAATTTTCATTGAGTTCAAATACTCTCCCCTTATTTTCAAACAAAATATTTGGTATTGGATTCACTAAAGGATTTATTGGTCCATTTGAGTTAAATAAATCAAGATCTGTATCATTATCATAATCTAAAAAAATACTTCCCCAACCAATTATAACAGCTTCATAGTTATCATAACTAATTATTTTATTAACTCCAGTTCCTACATTATTCATTAAATTTATAAAGGGCAATCCATTTCCTCTGTTAACTATAAATGGTCCAGCAAAAATATTTGTAACATGATAATCTAAAAATGTATCATTATTATAATCCCCAACGCCAACTCCCATAGATTTTAAACCAAAATTGATCTTTAGCTCTCGACTTTTATTTTCAAATCTTAACTCTGGATATTGGTTTACTAATAATCGATTCGATTCGCTAGTTTCACCAAAATCGTTAATTATAAATAAATCTAAATCATTGTCATTATCAAAATCAGTAAAAACTCCACCAAAGCCATAACCTTTTCCAGCATCAATCAATAAATCTGAAGCATTTTTAAAGTATTTACCTTCAATATTTATATAAATCTCATCGTCTCCGGTTTCATATTCTTCATTAATAGAATAATGATTTAAAATAGCAAGATTGTGAGTGTTAAAAGGGCTTTCTTCAAAATAAAAATTTTTAAAATAATTACTGACAAATAAGTCTGGAAAACCATCAGCATTTATATCTCCAAAGGAACTAGATGTAGAAAAGTTATTTTTAACTATTCCAAATTTTGAACTTTGATCACTAAATGTTCCATCTCCATTGTTTATGTATAATAAATTCGGCGATAAAGTTTTATTTTTTTTTGATTTTTCAACCTGAGATGCAATTGTAGTCAAAAATAAATCAACGTGTCCGTCTTTGTTAACATCCGCTGATGAAACACCTGTAGTGACTATAATCTTATCCTTAAAAAGACCGGATTGCTTTGTTACATCAGTAAATGTTCCATCACCGTTATTCTTATATAAAACATCTTGCCCTTGACCGCCTGTGATAAATAAATCCTCATATCCATCATTATTATAGTCAAATGCGACTACTCCCCCTCCAAAAAGACCCTGATAAACATCATAAATATTGTCTATTCCTGAATTTAATGTGACGTCTGAAAATGAATCTTGACCAAAGAAAAGAGTCGGTAAGAAAAAATGAAGAAAAAGAAAAAGTCTCATCAAATCAAATATTTAAAAAAGGTAGGGAGACTAACCCCCTACCTTTCAAATGTAATATATTAAATTAGAAAACTTAAAGAACCAAATAAGATTTATATATATACATTACTTTATTTAATTTCTCAAAAAATTAATATCCAGGATTTTGCTCTATTGCAGGACTGTTATCTACAAAGCCTCCTGGAAGAGGCCACAAATCAAAATGATCTTTATAATTTGCTCCTCCATGTAAGTCCCATCCTTTGTTTGAATTAACAGTTTGCTTTAAAATACCTGCTCTTTTGAGATCGTAATATCTTTTACCTTCAAGGGCTAGTTCTACCCTTCTTTCTTGCAAAATTGCATCTCTCATTTCTGCAGTTGAAAGGCCAGCAGCTAAATCAGGTAAGCCTGCTCTGTTTCTAACCTTATTCACTCCAGCATAGGCTCCAGCTGTATCACCAGATTCATTTGCAGCTTCAGCATGAGCAAGTAAAATATCAGCATATCTGTAAATAACTAAATCTATTGGAGATCCAAATTCAATACCATTCATTTGGGCAAATGCTTCAGTGCCTGGTTCAGCAGTATATTTTCTGGGGAATACAGGAGCAATACCAATATTAGCCATTAATCTAGTATCTCCATTACAACAAACCCCTCCAAATTCATTGTCATCAATGAATCCATCATCGTATGGGTCTCCTTCAAAATAGAAAGTCATTCGAAGCCTAGGATCCCTATTATCTAAAGGATTTGCTGGGTCATATCCTGAAGTAGGATCAGTAATTGGTTTACCATTGGCCATACCAAAGGCATCAATTAAATCTTGAGTGAATTTATGACCTGACCATCCATTAAATCCTGATTGAGTTGGAACGCCCATAGGAATATAATCCCCTGTTCCTTCAGCTCCAGGACCATTTTGAATAGACCAAATAATTTCTTTATTCTGCTCTGCACAACCTCTATTAAGACATTCCCATTCTGCAGCGGTTGCAAGTCCAACAAGCCCTCCTTCTTGGGAAACTATACTAGCAAAGGCACTTTTTGCACTAGCATAGTTATCTTGATTCAAATAAGCAAAACCAAGAGCTGCTTGAGCAGCCATTTTTGTTGGTCTGCCAAATTCACCAGCGTTTGGTGTGTTACCAAGATTTGTAGCAGCAAAAGTTAAGTCATTGATAGCTTGCTCATAAGTTTCAGCCTGAGTAGATCTTGCTAAAGCATCGGCCTCTTCAGCTGAGATTGATTGAGTAATTAAAGGCATACCTCCATAGAGAAAAGCCATGTCTGCATATAAAAACCCTCTGAGGAATCTTAATTCTGCTTCCCACTTTTCAGAACCTTCAGCCCCAAAATCCACATCATCCATAACTTCTAACATTGTATTTACTTTAGAAATAGCTCCCAAACCGTAATTAAATTTCCAGTCAGTTATCCCGCCAGAAAGTGGCGTAGCAAGTCCTGTTGCTAATTCACTATATCCTTTCCATGCAGCACCTTGTCCAACCATGTTATCTGATACAACATCAAATTCCATGTTCATGTGAAAGTAATTACCTCCCCAGAAATTTGTAAAATATCCTGCTGCAGTTAATGAATTATAAATTCCATTAACACCTAACTTGAAGTCATCAGCAGTTTGAAAAAACCCATCTACGGCTCCAGAGCCTGGATCAGTTTTTTCAAGAAAATCTTTATCGCATGATGTAAATGACACCACAAAAGATAAGACTATGATTGTTATTGTAAAAATTTTAGTTTTCATGTTTTATAGTTTATTATTAATGTTTTAATGTTATCAGCGTTTAAAATTTTACTTGAATTCCCAAAGACATTGTTTTCAGTTGAGGGAACATATATGGAGCTCGACCAGCTTGAGCTTCTTGACCAGGTGCATAAAGTTCGTTTGCACCGACTCCTGTTCTAACCTCAGGATCAATCAATGGAAAGTCAGTTGATGTCCATAAATTTGTTCCATTAAAAAACAGTCTTAGGCTATTAACTGGGATAACTTCTGTATCAAAAGTATATCCTAATTGTAAATTCTTTAATCTTAAAAATGCTCTGTTCCAAACAAAGAAATCACTTGGATACAAATCACTTGGACTTGCAGCTTGACCAGCCCAAACTCTTGGCCATCTTGCATCAGGATTTGAGGGAGTCCAATTGTCTGCCCAGAAGTTAGCAGTGTTATATCCTCCAGCATCTGGTTTAAAAAGTTCAAAAGTTCCCTGGAAAGAAGTTTCTCCAATTCCTTGAAAAATAGCTGCTAGATCAAAATTCCCATAATTTGCGAAAATATTAAATCCATAGGTTATCTCAGGAACATCAACACCAATATCTGTTCTATCTTCAAGAGTTATTTGATTATCATCATTTATATCTACAAATTTAACGTCTCCAACTTGAGAACCCATCAATGAGTGATCTGGAGCAGCAGCAAGTTCAGCAGCATCATTAAAAATACCATCAGATCTAAATCCCCAGAAAGCTGCAGGTCTATAACCTTCGCCTAAAATAGCTCCATTGCTTAAGAAGATTCTATCATTCTCACCACCAGAAATTCCCGGATTAAGATCAGTTACAACATTTTCAACTTTAGAGATATTTGCTCCTACTTGTATTTTTAACTCTCCAAAAGTCTTAGAATAATTCAAACCTAATTCCCAACCCTTGGATTCCATACTAGCAGCATTTGTATACTGTGATGTAAATCCAGTCAATACATTCACTGGAAGATCAAAAAGTATGTCAGAAGTTTCTCTATTAAATACGTCAAAATCAACTCCTAATCCATTGTTTAAAACTAAATTAATCCCAAAGTTAGTACTGGTAGTTTTTTCCCAACTAAGATTTTCATTACCAAGTGAAGACTGTCCAACTCCAGGAACAATAACTCCTCCAAAACTGTAGCCTTCAGTTAAACTTAGACTTTTATTAAAAGCAAAATTTGGAACGTTAGCATTTCCTAATTCTCCCCATGAAGCTCTAATTTTTAAAAAGTCTATCGCACTTATTGAACTAATAAAATCCTCTTCAGACATTATCCATCCCGCAGAAAAAGATGGGAATACACCCCATTTATCATTTAAGAATCTTGAGCTTCCATCTCTTCTAACATTAGCTTCTAATAAGTATTTACCCATATAGTTATAATTAACTCTGGCAAAGTAAGATTGAACAGCAAAACCAGTCTCTGATCCGTTGTTCAACTGATTTGTTGGTTGTCCAGCGTCTAAAACCTGAACAGCATCAGTTAAATGACCATCTCTAGAGGCATAAAAGTTTGTAACATTATTTTCTTCCTGACTATATCCAATAAGAGCATTAAGATTTCCTTGACCAAGATCAATGTTATAATCTGCAGTTAAGAAATATGTTTCAGTATAAAACTCAATATTTTCTCTACTTCGAAATCTAAAAGTACCTGGGGCAGTAAAAGATGATCCATCAGGATAATAATTTTTTACCATTTTATTGAATTGACGGCTATTTGTACTTCTATTTCTTATGGCACCAGTTCCCTTAATTTTTAAGTTTTCAATTGGGGAATATGAAATATAGGCACTCATTAAAATATTATTAATAGTTTGTCCTATATCGTAATAGTCTCCATTTACATAACCCATATTATTGTTTCTCCCGGTTCCAGGACCTACATTAAAACCAGCCTGAGCAGTAGTTATCATTGCATAATTTCCATCTGCATTATATCTGGGACCTAATGTATTTTGCAATTGAACGCCTAAAGCTTGAGGTCCTTGAAGGTTAGATGAATTTAGCGACTGCTGAGTTCCTGTTTGAACACTTCTAGTGAGCGAAATAGTAGTCCCTATTTCAATTTTATCAGTTGGACTCGCATCTAAGTTAATCCTAAGATTACCACGATCAAAATAATTACCACCAGTAGCAATACTTTCTTGATCTAAAAGACCCAGTGCAACTCTATAGTTAACGTTTTCAGATCCACCCGTTACACTCAAGTTATGAATATTAACTGGGGCCTTCTGAATTAGGTCATTCATAGGGTCTTTCCACCAATTAGTTGCGGCTCCAGCTTCTGCAATTTGTGCTGGGGAATATATTGGTTCACCACCGAAATTAGTCCTAGATAAATTTTTGAAATTCATATTATAAACAGGATCATAATTTACATCTGGTAATTTTACAGCTTCTGAGGTCCCTAATGTAGCTTCGTAAGCAAATACTGCTTCCTGATTTCTTGAACCTCTCTTGGTTTTAACTACTATAACTCCATTTGCAGCTCTAGATCCGTATATGGCTCCTGAAGCAGCATCTTTAAGTACTGAAATAGATTCAATATCATTTGGATTAAGTAAATTAATATCACCTTCAATACCGTCAATTATAATAAGAGGTCTTGAATCATTTAAAGTTCCAATTCCTCTAACTCGGATAGAAATTTCATCTTGTCCTGCTTCACCAGAATTCTGAGAAACAAAAACACCTGGAGCTGTTCCAGATAAAGCAGCACCAGCACTTGTTAATGATCTATTTTCAATTACTTCATTGTCGATAGTAGCAACTGAACCAGTAACATTTCTTCTTAACTGAGTTCCATAACCTGTGACAACAATTTCATCAAGTGATGATTCTGACACAACAAGTTGAACCAGAATATTATCAGAATCCGATGATACTGTTTGAGTCTCAAACCCAATAAAAGAAATTTCCAGATCTGAATCATCATTTTCAAGTTGTAATGAAAAATTACCATCAAAATCTGTTGTTGTTCCATTAGTTGTTCCAACTTCTAAAACAGAAGCTCCAGGCAATGCATTTCCATCAGAATCAGAAACATTACCAGAGACAGTTCTTTGAAGAACTTCTTCTTCTTCAACTTTTGAAACTACATTGACCTTATCTCTTTTTTTAAGAATAACTTTTTTATCAATCACCTCATAATCTAATTGATTATCAAAGATCATATCCAAAACAGACTTTATGGATTGATCTGTTGCAGTAATTGAAGTTCTTTTATCAAAATCAAAAACATTTACATTGTAAATAAATTTGTAATCTGAATTTGCTTCAATTTCATCTAATATTTGCAAAATATTAAGATTCTTTAGGTTTAAATTAACCTTGTCTTGGCTAAAGCCATTCGCCACAGCACTGAAAATAAAAGTAAAAAATAGAATAAATGAAATTCTCATTGCTTTTTTAATTTTATCATAACTAAGATTTGAGGCATAGTTTGAGTTGTTTTTCATAGTTTTACATAGATTTAAATCGTTTTATACATTTCGGTTTATCTTCATTCAAGGGGGGGTACTGGAATACCCTCCCTATTTTTTTATATTTTCATTTAATTAATAATAATTTTATTGTTAAATATTTGATATTCAATATTATATATCTTGTTAAAATAACTTAAAACATCTTGAATTTTTTCGTTTTCTGTATCTATACTAGCATTAAATAATTCCTCAGATATCTTTTCATTATTATTAATGATAGTAACATTGTAGAGTCTCTCTAGTTTTTTAGTAATTTGATTAAAGCTCTCAGATCTAAATATAACTTGTCCATCAATCCACGAGGTATAAATTTTTGTGTTTATTTTTATCTTTTCAACATTAAAACTCTCTTTATCTACAGATCCTTTAAAACCAGGTGATAATTTTGTGATGGATTTGTTTTGAGAATTTGAAATTCCAACAGATCCGTTGACTAAAACAACATCAGACACATAATCTTCTGAGTAATTTTTAAAATTAAATTTTGTCCCATAAACCTCTACGTTGATTCCATTTGAGTTAACACGGAACATGTCCTTTTCGTTTTCTGAAACTTCAAAAAAAGCCTCTCCCTCAAGAAACACCTCTCTTATTTGATTATCTAAAAATTTGACAGGATACTTTAAAATAGAGCCAGAGTTTAGATATACCTTAGTATTATCCGATAAAATAATATCAAATCTTTTGCCGTAAGGAACCTTTAAAGAGTGAAAAACAAGAGTTTCTATCTCAACATCTTTATCATATATGAGTTTATTTGATTTTTGAAGTAAGTTAATTTTATTGTCTATTTTAAGATTCTTTTCTTCTTTTTTAATAATTAGTTGATCTCCATCTTGAGTTTGAAGAACGATGTCATCGGCTTTAGGAATAATTTTTTCTTCAAGTTGAATATTTTTTTGAGTAGACTTAATGTAATACCCCAATCCAAGGACTATTAGAAATATTGCAGCATATTTGAAAGATTGTTTTAAATAGCTCAATCTTTGAGATTTTCTTCTTTCCTGATCTATTTTGTCCTTTATGACTTTTATAATGTCTTTTTTGTCAATATTGTTCACTACGTATAAAGAATAATAATTGGTTTTTATATAACTTTTAAAAAGCTTGATATTCTGTTGATTTTTTAATTTTTTCAATAACTCCTTTAAATCATTTACCGAAGTACTTTGATTTAAAAATTTTATGATTAAATCTTCAAAATTCGAAGCTTTAGCTTTAGTCATATTTATTATAACAATTTAAAAATTTAAGACCCCTAAAAAATATTTAAAATATATTTATAAATTTAACTAATGAACAACAAATTTTAATCATTTGAACGTAGAGTCAAAAAAAGAATTTATTTTACTTTTAAAAAGTGGAGATGAATCTGCTTTTACAGCGTTGATTAATAAGTATAACAGAAGACTTTTTGCATATGCAATTAGCTTATCAGGAGATTATTCATTAGCAAAAGATATTGTTCAAGATGTTTTTGTTAAAACTTTTGAATACAGAAAAAAACTAAATCCAGAGTTTTCTATTGAAGGGTTTTTGTTCAGATGCGTTTATAATCAATTCATTAACACATATCATAAAAATAAATCTCTTTTAAAAGTTCATGATGAGTATGTGAGATTTTTAAATCAAATGATTGATGAAACTTCAAATTCAGAGTTTGATAAATTAATTAAAGTTGTTAATGACTCAATTAAAAATTTACCTAAAAGATGCAAAGAAATATTTATTTTAAGTAAAAAAGAGGGCTATACAAACCACGAAATTTCTGAAATTTTAAATATTTCTATTAAAACTGTTGAAGCTCAAATTACTATTGCATTTAAATCAATTAGATCAAAGGTTTTAAAAGTCAATTAAGTAGGGGACAAACTTTTTTATTTGTATTATCTAAAAAAGAAAAATGCAAATTTTTTACATATTTATTTTATCTGGTTTAATTTATTCAAATTTATTTTCACAAGAAATAAATGATAAATCAAGGCTTTTAGTTGATTTTCAACAAAAATTAATTGATGATAAAATAACAGCGAGCAATCAGATATTAATTTTTAAGGATAACAAAATAGTTTATCAAAACATCCAAAATTCTTTTAAACAGGGAGATAAAAAAATTACCTCTAAATCATTGTTTCCAATTTGGTCTATGTCAAAAGTGATCACTACAATTGGAATACTTCAATTAATTGAAAAAGGTGCAATCAATCTGACTGATCCTGTTTCAAAATACATTCCTTCTTTTTCTAATTTAAATTGTATGTTATTAGATCCTAATAATTTAAAAATTGCAGGATATGGCAGAAATGAAGAAAGAGTTTATGAGTGTAAAAATGAATTACAAATTATTCATTTATTATCTCACAGGTCAGGTTTTGCCACTCCTGAAAATTTTTATGTAGATGCCATAAGAGCTGATGATCTTGAGGAATTAATGGAGATAATTTCTAAAGAACCTCTTAATTATGAACCTGGGACAAAATATTTATATGGGGTCAATCAATCCATACTAGGAAGAATTGCAGAGGTGGCTTCTGGAAAATCTTTCGATACTTATTTAAAAGAGGATTTGTTTGTTCCTCTTGAAATGTTTAATACAGGTTTTTATATTGATAAAAAACAAAAAAAACAATTACAACCTTTGTACATAAATCAAGGTAACCTTGAGGGCTTCAACCAAGATGGGATAACTTGGTTAGGAAATATGATGACCTATCAGAAAGAAAGTCAAACTCCTTTAGGAGCTGAGGGTATTATTACAACTACAGAGGATTTTTCTAACTTTTGCAAAATGTTGGTTCATGGTGGAGTATTTAATGGTAAACAAATTTTAAATCAAAAAAGCATTAATCTCATGACTCGGAAATTTTCTGAAAGTTATCCAAAAGAATATTGGGGTGAGAAATATTTATTGGGATTTTATAAAGGATTATCTGTTTTTGTTTTAGAAGATCCTAAAAAAATGAACTTAAAAGCTCCTAAAAAAATTTTTGGTTGGCCTGGATTGCAAAACACATTTTTTTGGATAGATCCTGAAAACTCTTTGTATGGAATTTTTATGTCAAGATCAATGTCAAATGGCCTTCCTTATGATGCTTTATTAAATAAAGTTTATCAAATATTTTAAAAAAAAATCTTTAGATACTTTACTTTTTGTATAGAATACATTATCAATTTTACTGTTTAATTTACTCATCAGTGGTGAGCCCTTGAGTTATATATTCTCCAAAATCAAATTTTTTTAGATCCTCGTCAGACAAATTTATTTCTTTGCTGAGATTTCGATTATTTTGAAACAAATATGCTTTTTCTATATAAGGAAAAGAATTAATGATTTTAATTGAACTTGAATTAATATCTGTATTGACCAGATGTATGATTTTTAAATTTTTCAAAGAGGATAATTGATCCAATCCTTTCCCGGTAATAGAAGTGTAATTTAATTTTAATCTAGTCAAATTAGTAAAGGCACTGAGCATTTCAAAAACTTCATCATTGAATGAGCTATTGCTTAAATCTATATCAACAATATTATTACTTAATTTTTTCAATTCAAAGATATCTTCCTCCATAAAATCATGGTAGTTATAAGAGCTTAAGTATAATAGATTTGAAGATTTACTTATGGGAGCAATGTGAACTCCTTTACCTCTAAGAAAAGAAATAGATTTATTATTTGGCGAACTAATTTCAATTTCGGGAAAAAATCTTTCCTTTTTTTTAATAAAATTTGAAAGAAGCTCATTACTTATTTTCATGTCTTTTATTAAAATATTCTCAGGTGCTCCTGCATTAATCCAATGACTCAAAATGCTGATTTCGGCTTTAGTTAATTGCTTTTTTGATTTGGGAGGCATGTGCTTTTTTTCATTCTTAGGTAAGTGAATACGGACAAAAATTTCACTTAATTCAGGGTTTTCATAATTAATTATCATTCCATTTTTACTACCCCTTTGAAGCGACTCAAAATTATGTAATGCTAATCCCCCTTTACTTTTTTCTGAATTATGGCAACTTATACATTTTGAATTTAAAATAGGCTGTATTAATGAATTGAAAATAGGTCCCTCTGAAGCATTAGATGATGATAATAAAGTTTCTTCATTTGACAACTCGCCATCCATCATAATTTGAAAAGGCTCTGTTAAATATTGATCGCCATGTGTAATTTGACCTCCAAGATGTCCAGTAATAGTAACTGTTAAAACTAAACCGACAGTATAGAGCCTCCTTGGGAGTGAACTGAAAAAGTTTTTACCCTTTAAATATTGATAGAAACCAAAAGTGAACAAAAGAGTCAATATGCCAAAATAAAAATGCCTATCAATTGATTCCCATAATAGACCCTCTTGAAGGTATTGTAAAAATCCACTGATAATAGATAAAATACAACTTATAGTCCCCCAGGAAAAAATAAAAATTAAAATGTTTTTTGATTCTTTAAATTTTTTTCTGGATAATTCAATTAAAAGTCCAATAATTATAAAGCCAATGGGTAAATGAATTATTATGGGATGAAATCTTCCAATAAGAGTTAAAATACTATCCCACATTTAATTTAAATTTATTTGTTTAATTCGATCTTTAATAGATTTCATAATAAAAGTATTTGAATTCCATTGATCACTTAACGGTTTCTTTGTAACAGGTTCTGTTGGCATATAATTTGGAGGACCAAATTCTGTTGTAACAGTAATCATTTTACCCTCATCCCATCTTTTTCTAATTATAAATTCCCAAATTTCCAAATGACGATCAACTATAGATTTCCATTCTGGCGCTTTAACATCATTTACCTGGGGTCCTTCTTCAAAACCAACTCTTGCATGTATGTGATTACTTCTATTGATAACACTATTAATAAATTTATCCTGATTTTTTAGCAGTGATTCATGTACAACCATCCAATGACTTATATCTAGGGTAAGGAAAAGATTATCATTTTTCTCAAGATATTTAATGGTTTCGGGAAGAGAATAACTAAAACGTCCTCTATGGGTTTCATGATATATAGGAATATTAGAGGCCTTACTTAGATTGTTTGCAGCATCAATAAATGCCATATTCTGGTCATAAGTTAAAAAATCGCTTCCAGTATGAGAATTAATTGCCAGTGGCTTTTGATCTATAGCTTTTTTTAAATAATTCTTATATTCTATAAGACTTTCTTCAAATTTTAAATTTCTATTTGTCCCGCATAAAAAAATAACCTTCATATCAAATTTTTTCAATGCCTTCGAAATTATATTCTGTTTTTCAGGCTCAGCAGGTAGCCAAATTTCAACTCCATCATATCCGGATTTTTTTGCTTTTTCAATAAAATCCTCTATACCTCCATTATAGCCCCAATTTGTTTGAAAAAACAAAATTTCATTTTGTGCATTTCCAATTATAATAAAGAAAAAAGTAAATGCTAAGCATAAATTTTTCATAAATAAAAAATTATGCTAAAATTTCTTGAATAATTTCTCCTTCAACATCAGTGAGTCTGAACGGTCTTCCCTGGAAATCATAGGTGAATTTTTCATGATCAAATCCAAGTAAGTGGAGTATAGTGGCTTGGATATCATGAACAGAAACTCTTCCGCTGACTGGTTTATATCCAAATTCATCAGTTTCTCCATGCACTACACCTTTTTTAATTCCACCACCAGCCATCCACATTGTAAAAGCATCACCATGATGATCTCTTCCAAAAAAAGCATTTTGAACCCCACTTCTATTTTCTTGCATTGGAGTCCTTCCAAATTCTCCTCCCCAAACAATTAATGTTTCTTCTAATAAGCCAAGTCTCTTCAAATCTAATATCAATGCGGCTATTGGACGATCAATTTCTTTACATTTTGTTTTAAAACCAAGATCTAAAGCAGTTTCTTCAAGGTCACCATGACTGTCCCAGCCCCAATCATAAAGCTGAACAAAACGAACACCTTTTGAAACTAATTTTCTAGCTAAAAGACAATTATTGGCAAATGATTCTTCCCCTGGTGTAACACCATAAAGTTCTTTTACACTTTCAGGTTCATCATTTATATTCATCACTTCAGGGACTGCAATCTGCATTCTATAAGCCATTTCGTATTGACTAATTCTTGTAAGGATTTCAGGATCCTTATAACTCTTATATTCGTCAGAATTTATTTCATTAATTGAGGTAATTAAATCTCTTTTTAAATCCCTTGAAATTCCTTTAGGGTCACTAAGATATAATACAGGATCACCTTTAGAACGACATTGAACTCCTTGATAAACAGAAGGCAGAAAACCACTACCCCATAAACTTTTACCACCATCTGGAGTTCCTCCGCCAGAAGTTAAAACCATAAAACCTGGCAGGTCTTGATTTTCAGATCCCAGTCCATATGTAGCCCATGAACCAATACTTGGTCTACCTAGGCGAGGACTTCCAGTATGCATAAATAACTGAGCTGGACCATGATTAAATTGATCAGTATGAACAGCCTTTAAAAAACTAACTTCATCAATTATCGTATTAAAATATGGTAAATTACTAGAAACCCAATTTCCTGATTCTCCAGCTTTTCTAAATTCAGCTTGTGGACCTAACATTTTTGGAACTCCTTCAATAAATGCAAATTTTTTACCTTTTAAAAGTGATTCCGGACAAGGCTTATTATGAAGTTTTTGTAATTCTGGCTTATAATCAAATAACTCTAATTGAGAAGGTGCTCCGACCATATGAAGATATATCACACTTTTCACTTTCCCTAAATTAGGTGGAGGTAGTGGAGCAAGGGGATTCAATGATCTCCCACTATCAGATAAGCCTTTTTTATCAACACTACAACCAGCTAAGAAATTACCTAAAGCAAGTCCTCCAATTCCTAACGTGCAATTTTTTAAAAAATGTCTTCTGCTATTTACAGATGCATGTTTTAATAAAAACTCATTGTATATTTTTCTTTCATTACCCATAACTAAGCATGTGTTAAAAATTCATCTAAATTCATTATTGCATTAGCCACTATTGTTAGACCAGCATGATGCTTATTAGTGTCTTCAATATTTAAAAAGTCTTTTAAGCTTTGTGGATCATTCTCATATTGAATAATTGCATTATTATATAAATTTACTAGGCTCTCAAGTTTAAAATTATTTATGTTTTTATAGGTTGCCTTTTTATAAATTGCCTTTATTGCATCTTCAATATTCTTATTATCTATTTGACTTTTCGCTAAATGATAAGCTGCTTCAACATATACAGGATCATTCATTGTAATTAATGCTTGTAATGGCGTGTTGGTAGAGATTCTATTTACCATGCAAACTTCTCTAGTTCCAGCATCAAAAACTACAAAAGAAGGATAAGGTATTGTTCTTTTAGAATATGTGTAAACTGCTCTTCTGTATCTATCTTCCCCTTCACTATCAATCCATGTATCACCAGCATATCTATGTTTTCCTAATCCTTTGGGCGAAGGAGGTTTAACTGCAGGACCACCCATTTTTGAACTTAAAAGTCCAGAGACTGCCAATGCTTGATCTCTTACTTCTTCTGCTTTAAGCCTTAGTTTAGGTCCTCTAGAGTAGAATACATTTTGCGGATCTTTTTGATAATTCTTTTCATTAATTATTGAACTTTGCTGATATGTTCCAGATAAAACAATTGATCTAATTAAACCCTTTAAGCTCCAATTTTGTTCCTTGATAAAGTGAACTGACATCCAATCAAGAAGAGCAGGATGACTTGGAGGTTCAGATTGAGTTCCCATATCTTCTATAGTTGACACAATTCCTCTTCCAAAAATTTGATTCCAAATTCGATTGACAATAGTTCTTGATGTAAGTGAATTATCTTTATCTACTATCCACTGTGCTAATCCAAGTCTATTCATCTTCCAATCTTTATTCCAACTATTTAGAATTTCAGGAACACCTGCTGAAACTTTCGTTGTAGGTTGAAGCCAATTGCCTCTGTCAAAAACATAAGTGGAGCGTTTATGATAGTCCTCATTTTCAAGCATAATAGGTGTCTTAACTATATCATTTGCATTTAATATTTCATTAACATACTTTTTGATTTTAGAATATCCTTTTTTTCCTTTTCCTGGAATATCTGGTACAAAAGAAAACCAATTTAAGAACACAAGAGGTTTTGCTTGATCTAATCCTATTACTCCTGAGGAGTTTGGTTTAAATTCTCTGGCATCTTTAATTGGATCAAATGCCTCAATGTATAAATCTACTTTGTCAGCTACTTTTTTAAATGGTAAATTAAGTAACTCAGGCCTCCATGAATCTCCCTTTTCTTTCCAGTTCATTACAGGGACAGTAAATTCAGTTAAAATCCTACCATTTGAAGAACCCTCTCTAATTTTAACTATTGATCCTGGGCTATCACTATGATAGTGTATTATAATTCTACTATTTTCTTTTGTGTAAACATTTTTCAAAATTGCAGAACCATTATTTCTCAGAAATAAGGAATTATTTTTATTAATTAATGTTGCATTTATAAAATCTCCAGCTAAGTTTGCTTGATATTGAGGCTCATATTTATAAAAAAGATTCTTGTATCTTTTATGGGTTTCACTATTGCCATATGCTTTAATCCAGTCGAGAACTTTATTAATTTTTGATTCCTCAGGTTTATTATACGTCATATAAACTGGGCTTTCATCAACGGGTTGATCTGAATCTTGCGTATTGTTAAAAAAAGCAAAAAGCTTATAATAATCATCATGTCTTATAGGATCATATGGGTGAGCATGACATTGAACACAGCTCATCGTTGTGCTTTGAAATACATCAAAAGTGGTATTTACTCTATCAATTATTGCAGCTGTTCTAAACTCTTCGTTATTGGTTCCTCCTTCATCATTGTTCATTGAGTTTCTGTGAAAAGCAGTTGCTATATAATTATCAGCTGTTGGATTTTCAAATAAATCTCCAGCTAATTGTTCAATTGCAAATTTATCAAAAGGTAAATCCTCATTTAAGGTATTAATTACCCAGTCACGATATTTCCAAATAATCCTGTCTCCGTCCCCTTCATATCCTCTAGAATCAGCATATCGAGCAAGATCTAACCACCAACTTGCCCATTTTTCACCGTATCTTTTTGATTTTAAAAGAGAATCAACATAATTTTCATATGTTATAACTCCATTAATAAAATTTTCAAAAAGGTCACCCTTAGGAGGTAATCCAGTTAAATCAATCGCCACTCTTCTTGCCAGTATATTAATATTTGCTTTCCTATTTGGTTTTAATTTTTGATCTTCCATTTTGGCGGCAATGAAATTATCAATAGGATTTTTTAGAAATTCTTTTTCGTCAAAAGATTCATCAACTTGAGGGATTTCTGATTTTGTTGGAGGTATATAAGCCCAATGAGTACCCCATTTTGCACCTTGATCAATCCATTCAATAAACAAACCAATTTCCTCCTTACTCAAAGCAGGTTTTTCATAAGGCATTCTTAATTCAGGATCTTTTTCAAGAAGTCTTTGAATTAACCTACTTCTTTTTGAATCTCCTGGAATAATAGCAGGAGAACCCTCATCTGTATTTCCAAGAGCTTGTTGTTCAAATAAAAAACTAAATCCAGCATTTTGCTTTACTCCTCCATGGCAAGCTATACACTTATTATTAATGATAGGTTTTATTTGTGAGTTAAAATCAATTTCTTTCCTCTGATGGCAACTAATTAGTGTAAAAGAGGTCATAATTATAACGAAGAAATGCTCGTGAAAAGTTCTGTATACTCTTTTCAAAATAATATTTTTCAATATAAATTTAGTTATAAGTTTTAAAAACTAAAAACAACTTATACTCTCAGATAATACCATTTAATAATACAAAACCCTTATTATTATTTTAAAGAATCAATATAAAATTATCACTATCAGACTTTTTTCCTTAAAGCTTCTATCGATATTAATAAAGACACTATAATTTATGTTTTATTATCATAAAAATTAATTAATAATGGTTTAATAATTAATTTTACATGATAAATATGAAAAAAATTGTTGCTTTTGGAGCCAGCTCGTCTAAAGAATCAATTAATAAAGCTTTAGCAAGATATGCCTTGTCCCAAGTTAAAAATTCTATACCTATAATTTTGGATTTAAATGATTTTGAAATGCCTATCTATAGTATTGATAGGGAAAAAAAAGAAGGGATACCAAAGCTTGCTTTCGAGTTCAAAGAAATTTTAAAAAAGGCTGATGGCATTATTATTTCCTTTGCTGAGCACAATGGAGCATATACAGTAGCATTTAAAAATATTTTTGATTGGATCTCTAGAATTGAAAAAATTGTTTGGCATAATAAACCAATGTTTTTATTAGCAACTTCAGATGGTGACAGAGGAGCTCAGAAAGTTCTTGAAATTGCATATTCAAGAATTTCCAGAGGAAATCCCTACCAAATCCCAACATTTTCTCTTCCAAATTTTGAGAAAAACTTTACTGAAGAAAAAGGAATATTGAAAAAGGATTTAAAAAAAGAATTTGAAAAAGCATTAAGTCTATTTGTGTCAAATATTAATTAAATGGAAATAACAATATTTAAAAAAGAGGATCAAGCAAATGGAAATTTTAATAATGGTGAAATTTTAGAAAAAAAACCCATTGGATTTCCTCAAGATGGAGGAGAATTGAAACCTTACTCTAATATATTTTATTGGGCGCATGCATGGACTTTATCTAAAAAAAGTACGATAGGATTGCATCCTCATCAAGGTTTTGAAATATGTAGTTTTATTTTAAAAGGAAACATCAACCATTTTGATACAAAACAAAACAAATGGATCCCTCTCTCTAAAGGTGATGTTCAGATAATCAGGTCTGGCAATGGGATTTCTCATGCTGAAGAAATTGACAAAAATTCTGAAATCTTCCAAATTTGGTTTGATCCAGATCTGAAAAAATCACTTAAAAAAAATGCTTCATATGATGATTATAAATCAGAAGTTTTTAAAAGAAAGAGTTCTGAAAACAAGACTGTTAAATTTATAATGGGGCATAATTCTCCTATGAAAATGGATACAGAAGGAATTTCAATTAATGAATATACACTAAACAAAGGAAAACATACTTTTAAAATTTTCTCAAAGTCAATACATTCATTATTTTTATATAAAGGCTGTATTAAATACAAAAAAAACATAATAGATGAAGGGGCTTTTATAAAGGTTCAAAACACAGATGCAATAACTTTTGAAGGAATGGAAAAAAGTAGAATTTTTGAAATAATATCTCCAGAAATTCCTTCATATAAAACGTACAAATAAATTTAGATGAGAACATTACTTTACTTACTATTTTTCTTTTTTGCTTTTAATTTATCTGCTCAAGAAGCTGAAATCGAAGGAGAAGCTGTCAATATTAATAATGATAAAAGCTCAAAGTTTTTTTTAAAAAAAAAGAAAAAAAGAAAAAAACGATCTTCAACAATAAAAATTAATTACAATGCAAGTAATTTATGGGATGCTATAAATCCAATTTTAGGTCCTGGAGCCTATTTGGATAATGGAAGAGTTTTATTTAACACTGGGGCTCTTTTTTCCACTTCTAACAAATATGCAGAATGGGCAGTTAATGGAACCCTAATGGGTCAAAATATCCCGATGAATATTGAAATTCAAGATATTGATGATGTAAATGTTTTAAGATCAACAATAGAAACGAGTAAGTATGGATTAAGAGGCTCTGGAGGTGTAATAGAGATTACTCTTAAAAAGTATTAAAATGTTATGTTTTTATTTTAAGATGAAAAACTTTGTACACCTTTTAATTTTTTTACCTAGTTTAATCTTTAGCCAAGAAAAAAATTTAGCTGAAAAACTGGGTTTCAATGCAGAGGCAAAATTACTGATACTAAATGCTGATGATATTGGCGTTGCTAACTCTGTAAATGAAGCAAGTTTCAGGGCATTTGAATCAGGATCAATAACTTCAGGAAGTGTTATGGTGCCTTGCCCATGGTTCCTTGAAGTAGTAGAATATGCTAAATCTAATCCTAAACATAATTTAGGCTTACATCTAACGTTAACTTCTGAATGGAAAAATTATAAGTGGGATGGTATTTCATCGTCAAGTGAAATAAAATCATTAATAAACAAACAAGGACATTTTTATATTGGAAACGAAGGAGTTAGACTTAACGCCACATATGAAGATGTTAAGAGAGAGCTCAGAGCCCAAGTTAATTATTCAATTGAAAACGGTTTAATACCCACTCACTTAGACACTCATATGGGAGCCGTTAGGGTTCGCCCAGAAATTTTCCAAGCCTATTTTGAAATTGGTCAAGAATTTAACCTACCTGTTGTTGTTTCAAAGGATTATAAAGAAGAAGTTTTATCAAAAATTTTTGATAAATCAAAAATAGATATCTCTCAGATAATATGGGTAGATAAAATTTATGGTAAATCAAATGATTCTCCAATTAATATTAAAAACTGGGAAAATTTTTATTACGGCGTTATTGATGATATAAAACCTGGATTTAATATTTTAGAGCTTCATCTAGGTTTTGAAAACGAGGAATTGAAAGCTATGATGATTGATCATCCACATTGGGGTGCAAAGTGGAGAGAATTAGATCTTCAAATTGTTGAAAGTGAAAAATTTAAAAATTATTTAAAGGAAAAGAACATTAAACTAATTAACTGGAATCAAATCAATAAAATCAAAATTCCAAATGATCAATAAAAAAATAAAAACTTACTTTTTTGCCCTTTTTGGACTAATTATTTTTTCAAGTGGTTTATGTTTATTTGGAGAGGCTATAATTTATAAGTATCAAGAAAAAGAATGGTTTTTCATTGGAACTAGCTCTCTTATTTTAATAAACATGGGCATTGGAATAATGATTAAAAATAAATGGGGGTCTTTTTGAATTATAAAGAGCCCCATTATTTATGAAATGATTTGATAAATAAAGCAAAAAGTTAAGCTTTACTCGTTTTCTCCTTTTACTCGCTCATGAACGTAAAATTCTTGAATTTTCCCATCAGAAATTAACGCATCAATAACTTGATATAAATTCACTTGATTTCCATCAACAGTAAGAGTCATGTCATGACCAGCTGTTACCCACTGTCTTAATTCTCCATCTTTTGTTTTAACATCATTGGCTATTGCATATTTAATTTCCCATTTAGGTGAGTTTTGTTCAAACCATTGTGTTAAAAACTCAACATGAGTATCAACTCCCTCAATAAACTGTCCCTGGGGACCTCTTGCTTTAAAAGTATCAGAATCTAAGTTTCTTATAACCTCCATATCTCTTTCATTGTGAGCTTTTATATAATTCTCCCAAATTGCTATATTTTCAATTGACCCTCCCTTAAGATCTCTTTTTTCTCCCTCGTCTGAAACATCATATCCAATTATTGACTCCTTTTCAATAATTTTATTGCTGGTTGTAGTATTGTTATTTGTTGTAGTTTCAATACATGACGTCATTAATGAAACTGAAACTAGTAGTAGTATAATATTTTTCATTTTATTTAATTTTTATTTTCAACAAATATATAGATTACTTTTATTAAAAGACTAAGATTAAGTTCTCTGATTTTTAGATTTAAACCTAGTTGATACTGAAGTAGATTTATGTTTTGTTTTTTTTCCTTTTACCCTTTTTCTCCATAATTCAAATGAGCTTCTTTTCAGATTTTTTCTCATAATCTTTCTTACTTCATTTTCTTTAACGCCAAATTGGTACTCAATGGCTTCAAAAGGAGTCCTATCTTCCCAAGCCATTTCAATTATTCTATCAGTTATATTATTCATTTTATGATATCATTATTTTGATTTTTATTTTGCTTTAAAATCAACTGATCTGACTTCAACAGTAGCAGTGGAATCAATTAGTTTTACAACAAACAAACTCTTGTTATCAGTATCTAACATATCTTCATATTTTTTTTCATTAATTAATCTATTAACCATGCTTGGAGTTGTATTGCTATGGCCTGAAATCAGGAGATTTTTACCATAGTTAGTTTTAATGAAGTCCTGAATATTTATCTTGTTGGGTGAATATATTTTTGGTTCGATATTTTTTTTCTTAGAAACTGGATCAATAGTCTGAATTGTTCTTTTGTAAGAAGTTGTATAAATTGAGTTTAGAGGTATCGTATCAAAATATTTTGCCCAATGATTGGCTCTTGCCTCTCCTTCAGATGTTAAGCTTGGGTTCTTCTCATTTGGATCACTTCTGTCTTTTTCAGCATGCCTAATTAAATAAAAAGTTGTAATGCTATTTTTTTTATCAGAAGATATTTTTGTGGCATAGGTTACAATCAAATATCCAATAAAGAGTCCTATTGCAAGGGACATGGATGGTACAACATAAAATTTAACCTTTTGATTCATCCTTTAATTAATAACAATATTCATCTCCAATGTTATGAGATTCATATACCGATTTTGAGACTTTCCCTGAAGCCCATCGATCCTCTAAAAAACCATCTTCATTTGTTCCTCCAACCCCACTAATAGTTCCTGAAAAATAAAAATAATATTCTCCGTTAATTTCTTTTTTTTCTTCAATTTCAATACAATCACCGTTTTTTTTGCAATTAAAAAACAAAATAAATGAGAAGATTATTAGATACTTGGTCATTTGAAAATCACTTGGATAACCAATCAAAAGTATTTAAAACAAAATTTTTCCAATCATATCCTTTGGAATTCATTCCTGCATACATTTTACTCCCATCTTCATTGTCGAATATCATAGCTGTAAAACCATTTGAATCTCCAAATGCAACTACTTTGCCTTTTCCATAAAACCCAGCTAATCCTTGAGAATTTCCTCTACCAATAGGACCATTTCCAGTTTGATGCCTTACGTTTAAAGAACTATTGCCAAGTCTTAAAATATTATCATATTTTTCTCCAGATAAGGCACTCCCTCCAAATGAAACTAATTTTTTTACTTCATATTTTCCATTCACAAGAGGATGTGAATTATTAAGATTCTCTCCCTTGAAAACAATCATTCTAGAATTATAACTTTTGTCATAATTTAATGTGTCAATTGTAACTCCAACAGATGACTCAATTTCAAATTTTTTCAACAAAGGGTTTATTGCTTGATCAAAAGGAGCATGCTCACTAAAAACAAGTAATGAGCCTCCATTTTTAACCCATGCTTGGACTTCATTTAATTCGTTTTCAGTAAAAGTTTGCATCTCAGCTGCCGATCTTCGTGTTGCAAAATCAAATGGAAGTGCTGTTATGATTATCAAAATTTTAGCTTGGTTTAAATTTTCTCTAGTGAGTGTTTTATCAATAAATGATACTCTGTATCCATCATTGAGAACTATATCCACAAGAGGTTTAATCAAATGCGACTGGACAAAAAAGTTCTTATGCGCAGCATCTATCATAACTAGTGGTCCGTCATTAAATTTAAATGATGGATTCTCAACTGACAAATCAACATTGATATCATTGTACATTGGCCATTTGTATGGATAATTTGATTGTTGAGAAATACATGTGAAAGATACAGTAGCTATTAAACAGTATGAAATTAACTTTTTCATTAATTCATTATAATTACCCCTTCAGCAAGAAATGACATAGTTATTTCTTGCTTTTCAATTGATGATATCTCTTGCTTAGACTTTCCTGCATCTTGAGCATAGTGCCTAAGCTCAGCTACACTTAGTGTATCAATAAAAAGTTTTCCATTCAAAATAGCTGTTTTACCCTCTGCTCCCTCTTTAGGGACAAAAAAACCATAATTTTTAAATCTGACAAAAATGGTTTTCTCAGCAACATCTAATTCCATCCAACATCCTTTCATTTTACAAGTTGACTTAATTTTTCCTTCAATTTGAATGTTCTTATCTATATTAAATATGTCTTTCTTGTCATTTAAATCTATTATTTCTTTTACTTTAAATTTTTCACCAAATAAGGATTGATTTTGACTAAAAGAAAAAAGCGGAGCGAGAATTAAAATTATTAAAAGTTTTTTCACTAATTAAATTTACTAAATAATCCAGTCTATCATGATTTATTTTGCATCTTTTTAGTGCATTTGATTTTATAGATCTGAAAAAAAATCTTTATGGTAATTTAAATAATTCCTCTACTTTACACTCAAGTGTTTTTGCGATTTTTAAAGCCAAGACAGTTGATGGAACATATATTCCATTTTCTATAGCATTAATGCTCTTTCTTGACACCTCTGCATTAACAGATAAATCTTGTTGAGTTAAACCAGCAGATTTTCTTAGCTCTTCAAGATTATTTAGAAGTTTTTTATGATTTCTCCCCAAAATTATTTTTTTTCAAATTCTTCAACAGCGTCAGTTAGCTCTTTGCCAGTGTTTGGATATAAATATCCAGCAATTATAGTTCCTACTCCTATTAAACTGACTAAAGCCCCAATGCCTTCAAATACTTTCCCAAAAGCTAAAAATCCAAAAAGATAGATTCCAATTCCAACAAAAGTTGTAATCACTCCATTTCTTCTATAATCTAGAGGTTCTTTTTTTCGCTCCTCAAAAATCTTTAATAACTCCTCTAATTTAACTGGGTCATTTAGGTTTTTAGATATTTCTAGAACCGTTTCTCTCTTTCCTTTATTTTCATAATATAACCAGATAAATACAGAAAGAGGAATAATAATTCCTGTTAGCATTCCTAAAATTGGTATAATATTACTTTGAATTTCAAATTGTATTTCGTTCATTTTTTATCAGTTTTAATTACAGTAACTTTGACTTGTTTTTCTCCGTTAATAGTATCGATGACAACTTCTACGTTTGAATCTTGATCAAGCATCATCATTTGATGCTCCATCATTTTACCTTGTTTCATTGGAGGATGATTTTGTTGATTCCCAAGCAAAAATCCTAATAATCCAAAAATTACTGCAGTTAAGGTAATTGCAAACCAGTTTTCATTTAATTTTTTCATAGTTTTATTTTAATTAATGTAACGCAAACTTAACATAATTTTACATGAGAAGCAAACGTTACATAATAAAATTTTATTTTGAACTAGGTAAAGGCAAATAAAATCAATAAATAATAATTTTGTTTGATTGTATGATTATGATTTAAAGATAAGAATAAGATTTTTTTACATTTATAATTCCTATGAAAAAGCGATTACTTCTTTTATTTCCCATTTCCTTTACTACTTTTATTTTGTCCTATGAGTTTAACAGCAATATTTTGGTTAGTTGTTAGTTTTGTAACCTTTACTGTATCTGTCAAGGATAAGTCAGTTTTAAATGGTTTTATAATTGTACCTATAATTTCTTTTATTTTCTTTCTTTTGTATTTCTTTGAATTAACTGATTGGACGCCACGTTATTTTTTAAAATCATTATACGGAAGTTCTTAATGTGTTATTATCAGTTATTTAAACTTTGATATAATTTACTGAAAATTGCCCAGATGTATTTAATTATTCTATAAATAATAGGGGAAATTATATTTATTTTATATAGCTAGAGCTAGGCTAATGATAACAACTAAATTCTGTGTTATAAAAAAAACAATATTATTACTCTTTTTTTCAGTAGCTTCAATAAAAAGCAGGTAGATCACACAGGGAATATTTGTAATGAAAAAACTAAAGACTGCTCCAATAATGTCTGTTTTAATACCATAATCTTCAGGCTCTCCTGGGGAATACACCAAAAATCTTAATAAAAAGCAAAGAATTAAACAAAAAACACTTGATAGAATAGCAAATCTTAAAAACTTCATGAACCCAAAATACAATAAATCTTAAAGAATCTTATTCTTATCTTTAAATCATAATCATAAAATCAAATAAAATGAAAAACATTAATAACAGCATTAAAAAAATTTTAATAGTTGTTTTCTTTATTACGTTTTATTCATGCGTTGATGTTAAACCTGATATTAAAATTGATCGAATTATCGATTTGCATATAGATGGTGAAAACGTTGATGGATTAGAAGGAGAATGGATTATCACTACTAAAGAAAATGGTGATGTCATTACCGTTAAAATTGAAAAAAAAGAATTATTAGAACCTTAATCACTAAGTCAAAAAGTTCAAGCGTAAGACCTTTGCCTAATTCTATTATTTCTTGAATGCATATTTTATGAGCAAATCAATGGAAGTATATTCTAGAGTTTTTTCATGTGTTGCTTCCAAAATTAATTTAGGGGCTTTTCCTTCTTTTTCTGCCTCTATCCACCTTGTAACACAAAGACACCATTTATCACCTTCCTTTAATCCTGGGAATTGATAGTATGGTACTGGCGTAATCAAATCATTTCCCATATTTAAAGAAAACTCTAAGAAGTCTTTAGTCATAATAGCACAAACAGTATGAGTGCCAGTATCTTCATAAATGGCTCTACATAAACCATCTCTATAATAACCTGTCATTGGTTTTTTGCAGCAAATTTGAAGTGGCTCTCCAAAAACATTTTTCTCCATTTAAATATATGATACAATTTTTGTTTTTTTTATAAAAAACCTTAGTTACAATCGTATTCTTCTACAGTTTGATCATTTGCTCCACCGCCACGGGAGATTGTTGATCCGACCCCACTATTTAAAGCATTAAGGTAATCAGATGTAAACAACGCACTTGCAATTCTTCGTCCTCCAACTTGATTAATACCTTTTACTGGATTTAGGTATGTGCCATCATTTTCATAAAGTTGAGTAACCCAATCTATGTACTGATCTAAATAAGAATCACAAGGATTTGGCATCGAAACTGTTGTTTCTAAATAATAGTTTTCGGTTTCAATTCCTGAAACACTAGATAAGGTGAACTCACAAGGACAAGGAGCATCATCATTATCATTTGAACAAGAGGAGATAAGGGGAAAAAATAGTAAAAGAAGTATAAATTTTCTCATGATTATTTTACTTGCTAAATTACCTTTAAATTTAAAGAAAAATAAAAGGAATTTAATACTGACTTATGAAAAAAATATTTTTATTATTATGTTTTTTAGGAATTGCACTTCCATATTATAATCTTTATAAATACTTAGAGCAAAAGAATTGGGAGTGGTCTTTAACTGAATTTTTTGCTGAAGCTAACTCAAATTATGCGTCATCAATGTTATCTGCTGATTTAGGAGTTGCAGCACTCTCGTTCTTTATTTTTGTTATATATAGATTCTATAAAAAACCTTTCAAAATTTTTAAATATATGCTTTGCTTGTTTACTGTCGGCTTTTCTTTAGCATTGCCATTTTATTTTTATGACAATTATGAAGTATTAAAAAAGGAGGTTTAATGCGAAATGTTTTTTTTGACTATTTCTGATACTTCTTCTAGTGCCTTAATAACTGATTCATCAAAATTCTTCATATAAACATTTGTAACCTCTTTTGAACTAAATCGGGGCTTCTTCTTATCTATATTTTTGAGAGTATCATCAAGAATTTCGTATTCCACGTCTCTAAACATAAGTATTCCCTCAAGAATGGTTTTTTTTAAAAGTTCTATTTGTTCTCTGTCTTCCATTAGTCGTCTTTACCAATCAATATTAAAAATTATTCCCAATATTTTCATTTCTCTCACAATCTTTTTAGTGTGTTCAAACCCTCAAGGCAGAACACCTATTGACTTTGTTAGCGCTAAATACTTGCTTAAAAAAGGCGAGAAATTAGAAACTATCCAATACAAACCCAATACCTATAGATTCTTTAAGTGATTCAATTATAACTTTGTCTTTTTCTCTTTTTGTAAATAAAAAGCTTCTCCAGTTCTTTTATTATATAAATATCCTGCTGGAACTCCTGAAGCGGTTTCTAAAACAGCCCAATCGCCCTCACTTTGATTATTTACTTCAGATTTATTCGTGAAACTTGATGCTATTGCTAATACGCCAATAATAGCGAATACTCCAATAATTGTTTGTTTGATATTTTTCATTTTGTTTGTTTTTGTGATTAGTATTTAAAGGTAAGAAAATGATTCTTTAAGTGATTTATTGTAAATTAGGGTTATGATGGATCCTATAAAAAGATTACTGTATAATGCTTC
>PBWA01000005.1 GCA_002728855.1 Flavobacteriaceae bacterium | reverse complement strand
GGTACAGCAAATAGAACCCTTCCATCACTAGTTTGAGGAATCATTATTGCATGATCCCCTTTAAGAAATTTTTTTTCTAAAACAATATGAACTCCTTGACTTGGACGAATTTTATTTTTACTGTTTGGTTGGTCCATTTTTGAAATCTTGTCTGAGAAAACACCAGTTGCATTAATTACAACTTTTGACCTAATAACATACTTTAAGCCCGAAAGGCTATCTTTTAGCTCTACACCTTCAATAATATCATTTTTTTTAAAAATATTAGTTACCGGCATATAGTTTATAACCTTTCCTGATTGATCTTCAATTGATTGGGCAAGACTTATTGCCATTCTAGAATCATCAAATTGGCCATCATGATATATTATTCCACCACGTAAGTCTTTTTGATTAACATTAGGTATCAATTTTAAAGTCTCTTCCTTGTTTAAAGTTGTTGATGGCCCAAGTCCCAAACTACCTGCCATCATATCATAAATTTTAAGACCTAACCCGTAAAAAGGGCTACTCCACCAATCATAGGAGGGAATTACAAAACTCAAATCTTTTACCAAATGAGGAGCATTTTTTCTCATAATACCTCTTTCTCTAAGTGCCTCAATCACAAGAGAAATATCTCCGTTTTGGAGATATCTTACTCCTCCATGAACTAGTTTTGTACTTCGAGAAGAGGTTCCTTTTGAGAAGTCATATTTTTCAATCAATAATGTTTTATATCCTCTATTAGCAGAATCTAAGGCAGTACCAAGCCCACTTGCCCCTCCACCAATTACAACAATATCCCAAGGTTTTTTTGATGAATTAAGAAATTCTATATTCTTGTCCCTATCCATTTTATGAGATGACTTTAAGAACTCTTTTTTTCCACATATCAATTATTTCATAATTTAAATTTGATGATTTTGGATTAAAAGTTTGATCCTCTTCCCAAATATCATTGATTGAATCAATTGATGGCCAAAATTCGGTTGATAAACCTGAAAAAAATGCCGCTCCAAGAGCAGTTGTCTCAGTAATTTTTGGCCTTACAACTTTTGTCATTAGTAAATCAGCCTGAATTTGCATTAATAAATTGTTTTTGCTAGCCCCTCCATCTACTTTTAAAGAATGAAATTTAGTATTTGCATCTTTTTCCATTTCTAAAATAATATCTCTGGACCTTAAAGCAATGGATTCAAGTGCTGCTCGTGCTATATGTCCTTTTTCAGTACCTCTTGTTATACCCATTATTGCTCCAGTTGCATGAGGGTCCCAAAAGGGTGCCCCTAAGCCAGAAAGAGCAGGAATGAATGTTATACCACCATTATTTTTAACAGTTTTAGCTAATTGCTCAATTTCAGTAGCAGATTTTACTAGATTTAATTGATCTCTAAGCCACTGAACTAATGCCCCTGCAATAAACACACTTCCTTCAATTGCATAAGTAGTCTCGTTTTTAATTGTCCATGCAATAGTAGTAAGCATTTTATTTTTTGAAACTACTGGATTTTTGCCTGTATTCATAATGCAAAAGCATCCTGTACCATAAGTATTTTTTACATCACCTGGATTGACGCACATCTGGCCAAATAAAGCTGCTTGTTGATCTCCAGCAATTCCACCGATTGGAATTTCATGTCCCAAATAAGATTTATTTGTTATTCCAACTATTTCTGAGGAATTACAAACATTAGGGAGTATCGCTTTAGGAATATCTAGTATATCAAGTAACTCCTCGTCCCATTTTTTTTTGTGAATATTGTAGAGCAATGTTCGACTTGCATTTGATGTATCTGTAACATGAGCCGTTCCAGAGGTCAAATTCCATATAATCCATGTATCAATAGTTCCAAAAATAATATCACCATTATTGGCTTTTTTTCTATGGTTTGAATCTTGATCCAAGATCCATTTAATTTTAGTTCCTGAAAAATATGCGTCAAGAATTAATCCAGTCTTATTTTGAAAAATTTTATCCTTACCATTTTTTTTAAGATCTTCACAAATATTTGCTGTTCTTCTATCTTGCCAAACAATAGCATTGAAAATTGGTTTTCCAGATTTTTTATCCCATATAACAGTAGTCTCTCTTTGATTTGTTATCCCAATTGAATCAATTTCTTCAATTTTTATATTTCCTAATTTTATAACATTCCTTATTGCCTTTAATTGAGTTTCCCATATTTCAATCGGATCATGTTCCACCCATCCCTCTTTTGGAAAAAACTGTGTGAATTCGTGTTGGGCTATGGCACATTGATTACCATATTTATCAAACAAAATAGCTCTTGAACTTGTTGTTCCTGCATCAATTGATAGAACATATTTTTTCATTTTTATAATTTAATTTCTTTAAATATAAGCTATTTTTAAGTTAGGTTTTTAAGCTATATAAACTAAAACAGTGAAGCTGTATTTTTGACTTTATATAAATTTTGATAAATTTACCGCTGAGAAAATAACTTATCGTGCGTGATATAAAGTATTTACTTGCATATACTGGTCCTCTTTCGGCTATTATAGCATTATACTTCCAGGGAATATTATCTTACTCAACTTTATTTTATGCCTTTTTAATGGTTCCAATACTTGAGTTGATTATAGATAATCAACAAGATGATCATGAGTATAATGAAACTGAAAAGCAGATGAGATTAAAAAATAAATTTTTTGATCTAATTCTATATTTTAATTTACCATTAACCTTTGGAGTTTTATTTTGGGGTTTCAGTGAAATTTCTTCTCAATCATTAGAGATGTATGAAATTATCGGTTTAACAGTTTCGCTAGGTATAGTTCTGAGTTCAAATGGAATAAACGTTGCTCATGAGCTTGGACATAGAAAAACTACTTTTGAAAAGACTCTTTCAAAGCTTTTACTGATGCCCTCATTGTATATGCATTTTTATATAGAGCATAATTTTGGCCATCATAAAAATGTCGCAACTAATGAGGATCCAGCGACTGCTAAAAAAAATCAAAGTCTTTACTCTTTCTGGATAACTTCTGTTGTTGGACAGTATTTTAATGCATGGAGAATTCAACTGAAGCTTTTAAAGCAAAATGGGAGTCCTTTTCTTTCATTAAAAAATGATATGCTTTTTTATGTTTTTTTTCAATCTATCTATCTTATATTGATTTATGTTTTTTTTGGAACTTATACTTTATTATTTGCCATTTTAGTTGCTATTATTTCTTTTTTATTATTAGAGACGATAAATTATATTGAGCATTATGGCTTACTTCGAAAAAAAGTAAATGGCAGATACGAAAAGGTTCAGACTATACATTCATGGAATTCTAATCATTTTGTAGGCAGAATTGTGCTTTATGAGTTAACAAGACATAGTGATCATCATTACAGAACATCAAAAAAATATCAAATTCTTGAAAACAAAAATGAAAGCCCTCAGTTACCTTTTGGATATCCTACTTCTATGCTTATATCAATGATTCCTCCCCTATGGTATAAATTAATGAATCCAAGGTTAGTATAGTTAAAATTAGTTTAGTTAAAAAATATAAATAATGATCTCTAAGGATAAATACTGGAAAATAAATTTAAAATACCTTCTAATACTCCTGAGCATATGGTTCCTAGTGTCATTTGGATTTGGAATTCTATTTGTAGATAATTTAAATCAAATTAAAGTAAAAGGATTTAAACTTGGCTTTTGGTTTGCTCAGCAGGGAGCGATTTATGTCTTTGTTATTTTAATTTTTGTTTATGTTTTTCTCATGAATAGACTAGACAAAAAGTTTAAACAAAAGAATTGATGGACCTACAATTTTGGATATGGACTGCTGTTGGGATTAGTTTCTCTATTTATATTGGTATAGCCATATGGTCAAGAGCTTCCTCAACTAGCGAGTTTTATGTCGCTGGCACTGGTGTTTCTCCTATTGCAAATGGAATGGCTACTGCTGCAGATTGGATGTCAGCCGCATCATTCATTTCAATGGCAGGTCTAATTTCATTTATGGGATATGATGGCTCAGTTTACTTGATGGGATGGACTGGAGGATATGTTCTTTTAGCTCTTCTTTTAGCACCCTATTTGAGAAAATTTGGAAAATTTACTGTACCAGATTTTATTGGAGATAGATATTATTCAAATATTGCTAGAGCAGTTGCAGTTTTTTGTGCTTTAATAGTTTCTTTTACTTATATCGCAGGACAAATGAGAGGAGTTGGAGTAGTTTTTTCCAGATATCTTGAAGTAGATATAAATACAGGAGTTTATATTGGTATGGCAATTGTTCTTTTCTATGCAGTTCTTGGAGGTATGAAAGGAATTACATACACTCAAGTGGCTCAATATTGTGTTTTAATTTTTGCATACATGTTACCTGCTATTTTCATTTCATTTATTATGACAGGAAACTTAATTCCACAAATTGGATTTGGTTTACAAGGACAAGATGGAGTTTATCTTTTAGATAAGCTTGATGGATTACATAGAGAGCTTGGATTTACAGAATATACCTCAGGAGAAAAATCAACTTTAGATCTACTATTTATGATGTCTGCACTTATGGTAGGGACAGCAGGATTACCTCATGTTATAGTTAGATTTTTCACTGTTAAAAAAGTTAGTGATGCAAGAAAGTCTGCTGGTTGGGCTCTTTTATTTATCGCGGTATTATATACAACAGCTCCTGCTGTTGCAGTTTTCTCTAGGACAAATTTCATACAAACGGTAAATAATAAAGTCCATTCTAATCTTCCTGAGTGGTATGAAAAATGGGAAAGTACTGGGTTGATAAAATTTGATGACAAGAATAAAGATGGAATTGTTAATTATGTTTCAGATTCCCAATTAAATGAGTTAACTGTTGATGCTGATATAATGACACTTGCAAACCCTGAGATTGCGCAACTTCCAAATTGGGTTATTGGAATAATGGCTGCTGGTGCATTAGCAGCTGCCTTATCTACTGCAGCAGGTTTACTTCTTGTTATTTCCTCATCCGTTTCTCATGATTTAATTAAAAGAATTATAAATCCTTCTGTAAGCGAAAAAAACGAGTTGATAGCAGCAAGAATATCTGCTTTCGGAGCTGTTCTAATGGCTGGATATTTTGGCATTAACCCGCCAGGTTTTGTTGCAGCTACAGTTGCATTAGCTTTTGGACTAGCTGCAGCGTCATTTTTCCCAGCAATTGTTCTTGGAATTTTTTATAAGCGAATGAATAAGGAAGGGGTTATTTCAGGTATGATTGTGGGCATTTTGCTTATGCTTTTTTATATGACTAAATTTAAGTTTGGTTGGTTTGGTGGAGGAAGTGAATCTGATTGGTGGTTTGGAATCTCTCCTGAGGGATTTGGAACAGTTGCCATGATGATAAATTTTTTAATATCATTTATTGTTTCAAAATTCACAAAAGCTCCTCCAGCTAATATTAGTAAATTAGTTGAAGAAATTAGAATTCCAAGTCAGGATTAATCTTTAGAAAGAATGATTAATATTAACTGTTTATATAAAAGTATAATTGTTTTCGGAGCTCTCTTTTTTGTTAATTACTTCAATGGGCAGGAAGTTTTTATTCAAGGAGGAGGAACTCTCAGTGATTGGGCGAATTTATCAAAATACAGTTCTGATAACATGAAGTTGAAGAATTCTAGTAGTAAGATAAAAGTTGTTTTTATGGGTAATTCAATAACTGAAAGTTGGTCATCTTTTGATTCAAATTTCTTCTTATCAAATTCTTATATAAATAGAGGGATTAGTGGTCAAACAACACCTCAAATGCTTGTAAGGATCAAACCAGATGTAATTAATTTAAAGCCTCAAGCAGTTGTAATACTTGCGGGAATCAATGATATTGCTGGAAACACAGGTCCTATGGAAATTAAAAACATAGCAGAAAATATTCAGTCAATGGCTGAGATTTCAAAAGTCAATGGTATAAATGTTTTGATATGTTCAGTTTTACCTGCTATAGATTTCCCATGGTCACCAGGAATGAGTCCTTCCAAAAAAGTATTGGAACTCAACAGATTATTAAAAAGTTATTGTAGAGAAAATAATATTATTTATGTGGACTATTATTCTTCAATGGTTGATGAAAAAGGAGGTCTTAAGGTGCCTGAATACACTTCTTCTGACGACTTAGTTCATCCAAATAAAAATGGCTATGATGTTATGAAGCGTATAATTCAAAAATCTTTAAAAAAGGTTTTAAAATAGATTAGAGTTTTATTCGTTCCTTTTGTAAGATTTAGATAGGGAAACAACCTTCTTTATTATTCTAGGGTCGGCTGTTTGCTCTATTTCATTTTCTTTGGATTTATTTTTTGCTGAAAGGTGAATTTCATTAAAACCATTTTTTAAAAAAAGACTAAAATTACTATGATTTATACCTCCTCCAGGCATGATAGTTATTTTACCATCAGCTTTTTCTTTTAACT
Source organism: Flavobacteriaceae bacterium (assembly GCA_002728855.1). GTDB lineage: Bacteria > Bacteroidota > Bacteroidia > Flavobacteriales > Flavobacteriaceae. Next base: position 42,863 of record PBWA01000005.1, on the reverse strand, counting down.
TTATTAGCATATCCAGACCCTTTTCAGCAGTATCTGCTTGACCCGAAGTAAGAATTCTGTCAAAACCAATTTTACTTAATTCAAGTATTGATTCTAGAGGATTATTTAAGACATCAAAGGCTTTATGAAAAGTTATTTCTAGAGGTTTAATTAATCTAACTAATTTTTTTAAAATATCTATTGGAAGCTCATTTTTTTTATTTAATGCACCAATAACTACTCCGTTTATTGGGAGTGATTTAATACTTTTAATTTCGTTTTCAATTAATTTAATTTCTTCAGAATTATAGAAAAAATCACCTATTCTTGGTCGAATAAGAACATTAATTGGTAATGGTGATATTTCAATTGCAGAATTTAATAAGGTTTTAGAGGGTGTTATACCATTATTAGGTAAATCTTGACATAACTCAATTCTGTCTGCTCCGAATTTTATAGCATTCTTTACTGAATTGATAGAGCTACAACAAATTTCAATTATCATCAATTAAATTTAATAATAAATAAATAATTGCGAATTATTTTGATAAGTAACATTTTAGTTATGTTTTATATATTTGTAATCGGTTCTTTGGGAATTTTAATTATTCATGCACAGTCTTTATGAAAAAAAATGATATTTCTTATCGTGTTCCTGGAACTTTTGAGGAGCAACGATTTGAGAAGCTTCACAATGTTGTTTTCGATTCTCCCTTGCAGGCATCTAAAACTGTTGCTTTAGAAATTGCAGACCTAATTAAAAAAAAGGACTCTAATGGTAAAAAATGTATATTAGGATTATCAACTGGCTCTTCACCTATAAGTGTTTATAAGGAACTTGTGAGACTTCATAAAGACGAGGGTTTGTCTTTTAAAAACGTTATTACTTTTAACCTTGATGAATATTCTGATATTAATGAAGATGATCTCAATAGTTATCATTTTTACATGTATGAGAATCTTTTTAATAAAATTGACATTTTACATCAAAATATCAATATTCCAAAATCTAATATTGATAATCAAACTATGCGTTCTTATTGTATGAAATATGATAAGAAAATAATGGATTTAGGAGGAATTGATTTGCAGCTTTTAGGAATAGGAAGAACTGGTCATATAGGATTTAATGAACCAGGTTCTCATATAAACTCTCAAACACGATTTGTTAGTTTGGATCACATCACTCGTTCTGATGCTGCAAGGGCTTTTAATGGAATTGAAAATGTTCCTGAAAGAGCTATTACAATGGGAATTAAAACAATTTTAAATGCAAAAAGAATTCTACTTCTTGCATGGGGAATAAACAAAAGTAAAATTATTCAAAAAACTATTGAAGGACAAGTTTCATCAATCATACCAGCATCATATTTGCAAAATCATAATAATTCTACAATGATTATTGACCATGAGGCAGCTTCTTTTTTAACTAGGATTAATACTCCTTGGTTAATCAAAAGTTGCGATTGGAATGAGTCTTTAAAATCAAAAGCTATAACCTGGCTTTGTAATAAAACCAATAAATCTATTTTAAAACTTACAGAGGAAGATTACAATAGAAATGGAATGTCTGAGCTTCTTGCAATTGAGGGAAATTATTACGATTTGAATATAAAAATGTTCAATCATTTTCAAAATAAGATTACGGGATGGCCTGGAGGTAAGCCAAATTCTGATGACAGTAAAAGACCAGAAAGATCAAAACCTGCAAAGAAAAAATGTTTAATTTTTAGCCCACATCCAGATGATGATGTAATTTCAATGGGAGGTACATTTGATAGGCTTGTTACTCAAGGTCATGAAGTACACGTTGCATATCAAACTTCTGGAAATTTAGCAGTTTCAGATGAAGATGCTTTAAAGTATATTGAAGTGATCTCAGATTTGAAAGAGGATAATAAAAACGGGTTTAATCAATTAAAAAAAGAAATTAGTAATAAAAATAGTACTTCTATTGATTCAAAACAGCTGAGGTTGTTAAAAGGATATATAAGAAAAAGAGAATCTCTCGCTGCAACAAGATATATTGGAATTCCAGATAAAAACGTACATTTTTTAAATCTACCTTTTTATGAATCAGGCATGGCTCGTAAATTATCACCAACTGATGTTGATAGAAAAATATTAATGTCACTTATTAAAAAAGTAAAACCTCATCAAATATATGCAGCTGGAGATTTAGCAGATCCTCATGGAACACATCGTATTTGTTTAAATTTAATATTCGATGCTTTAAATAATTTAAAACATGAGGTATTTATGAAAAATTGCTGGGTGTGGCTATACAGAGGAGCATGGCAAGAATGGGAAGTTCATGAGATTGATATGGCAGTACCCATGAGCCCCGAACAAGTTTTAAAAAAAAGAAAATCAATATTTATGCATCAGTCACAGAAAGACGGAGCGATGTTTGTTGGAGATGATACTAGAGAGTTTTGGATTAGAGCAGAAGAGAGAAATAAAGCTAGTGCAGAGATTTATAAAAAAATGGGTCTAGCAGACTACCAGGCTATGGAATTTTTTAAGCGCTATTTTATTTAGCCTCGAGTATTTCAAATTAACTTTAATTCTTATTAAAAATTTTTCTTATTGTTGGAGATGAAACAAACCACAATAAGAATCCACTTAAAACAGTTATTAATCCTAATAGAGAGAAAGCCCTTAGCAGAGATGTATTAAAATTATCTCTTGTTTGATAATCCATAGTATGAGTCATCCATAAAAAATCAAACCAACGCCAACTTCTATGTCTAACTGTCTGAAATTTTCCATCATTAGCAGAGATATATGCTTTGACAACATCATTATTTGAGTATGAAATCACATAAGCAGGTAATGGTTTTCCTCTATATTCATGATGATTATTAGTTTCTTTTAGAAGTTCAATGGAACTTACTTTAAGATCATCAATCATATAATTATCAGCGATATAGAGCGCATCTTCTTTAGAAATGTTTTTCTTAAGATCTCCATTTGTTGCATTATATAATTGAGAATTGTTAATCCAATAATGTGGAACTCCATTAATATCATTTAACTCAATAGTATTAATACCTTCATGAATATTAAGTTTTGCGGGGTTTATAAGGTTTTTAAATAGTTTTGGTTTATAATCTAATTTTTTAAATTGATCTCCATGGATTTCATTTAAATTAGTCCAACTAAAGTATAGTCCACTAATTGTCCAAAAAAGAAATTGAATCCCAAGGAATAATCCTAAATATCTATGAACCTTTCTGACAGATAAGGAAAAATTACTGCTGAATCTCATGTGTAAAAAAATAATTTTTAATTATCTAAGTATTTTTAGATAGTTTTACTGTAGCGAAGGGGAGACTTGAACTCCCGACCTCCGGGTTATGAATCCGACGCTCTAACCACCTGAGCTACCTCGCCTTTGTGCGAAAATATAAAATTATATTTTTTGATTCATCAGAAATATTCAAAAAAAATAAATATAAATGGTATCAAATTAACTTTTTTAATATATTACACAAATAATATCATTTTATGTCCAAAGAAATTTCATATACATTAGAGTTTAGTTTTCATGCTTCCCCTCAGTTATTATTCCAATATTTATCAACACCTTCCGGATTATCTGAGTGGTTTGCTGATAATGTTAATTCTAGGGGTGAAAATTTCACTTTTATTTGGGATGATGGAGAAGAGTATGCAAAAATGATATCAAAAAAACAAAATAAGCTAGTTCGTTTTCAATGGATTAATGATGATGAAGATCAAGAAGAAAAGTTTTTTGAATTCAATATTGAAGTCCACGACATAACCAAAGACGTTTCTTTATTAATTACTGATTTTTCTCCTGAAGAAGAATTGGAAGAATCTAAAATGTTATGGGAAAACTTAGTTTCAGACTTAAAACAAGTTTTGGGATCAACTTAAGAATTTTAATTTATTCATTAATTTTCAAAAGGATTTTCTGGAGAGTTTGACCACAAGAGAAAATCTCCACCTAATTTTTTCATCTCTTTACTCCAAAGAGACTCAGATTTATTTGTAAAAATATCAGAAGAGTTTGAGTTTTTTTTTATGATCCAATTTTTTGATTTAATTTCAGATATTAACTGATTAGCTGACCAGCCAGAATATCCCAAAAAAAACTTTATATCATTGACTTTTAATTTTTTATTATTGACCAATGAAACAATAGCCTTAAAATCACCTCCCCAATATAGATCATTTTGAATTCGAATACTATTAGGAATTAAATTTCCCATTTTATGCATAAAAAATAAATTATCTTGATCAACAGGACCTCCATAATATAGAGGAAAATCATATTTCATTTCAACTGTCAAATCCTTTGTGGTATGATTAAGAGGGTTATTTATTATAAAACCAAAAGAGCCATCGAAGTTATGTTCTACCAATAAAATTATAGATCGATGAAAATTTGTATCACCAATTATAGATGGATCTGCAATAAGTAAAGATCCTGGATCCAATTTAGTTTTAAATAAAAATTATGAGATAAGAAAAAAAAAGCTTCCCATAAGGAAGCCTTTTTAATTTTTAATTTAACGATTTTAGTTTACTGAACTTGAAAGTTCTGCACCAGCTTTAAACTTCACTACATTTTTTGCAGCAATTTTTATAGTTGCACCGGTTTGAGGATTTCTTCCATCACGAGCTGCTCTTCTTGAAACAGACCAAGATCCAAATCCAACAAGAGAAACGCGACCGCCTCCCTTAAGTGTACTGCTAACGCCACCGACCATAGCTTCTAAAGCTTTCTTTGCAGCAGCTTTAGATATTCCAGCTCCAGCCGCCATAGCGTCTATTAATTCTGATTTATTCATAATTTATAAATTAAAGTTATTTCTATTGACAAATGTATACTGTTATAAGCATAACTCCAAGATTAAAACCTCTGAAATACCTGTTATTGTTAATAAATTGAGGCTTTTGTTAATAATAATAGTCATTATTTAGCTATTTTACATGAAGATTTTCATCAAAAGTATATCCATTAAGTAAATCAGGCCCTGACATTACTTTTTTATTAGGTATTTGTATTTGTTTACATACAAGATATCCCTCCTTGTGAGAAATCAATATTTTTTTGTCTTTGATGATTAATTTTGAATGCTTATGTTCATTGTCAAATATTATTGTATCTGAATCAAAAATTTTCATGATAATAGATGTTTTTTTATTATATAATTCTACCCAGGCACCTGGTGATGGGGATAAACCTCTAATCATTGAGTTGATTTCATCTAATCTTTTTTTAAGATTTATATGAGAATTATCAGAGTTAATTTTTGGTGCTAGTTTAAACCCTTGGGAGAAATTTTGGGGTTTTGCCTCTATTTTATTTTTTGAGAGCTTATTAATTGTTTCACAGAGTAATTTACTTCCTTGAAGTGAAAGTTTATCGTGAAGACTACCTGCAGTTTCCTTTTCGCTGATTTCTATTCTCTTTTGAAGAAGAATATCCCCTGAATCAATTTTTTCATTTATAAAAAAAGTTGAAACTCCAGTAAACTTTTCATTATTTATTATGGTCCAATTTATTGGTGCTGCTCCTCTATAATTAGGCAATAAAGAAGCATGAAGATTTATAGTTCCAATATCTGGTATTTCCCAAATTATTTTTGGTATCATTCTAAACGCTACAACAATTATAAAATCTGGTTTTAATAATTTTATTTTTTCAATAAACAAATGGTCTTTCATATTTTTGGGTTGAAACAAATTCAATCCATTTTGAAGTGCAAAATTTTTAACTTCAGATGATCTTAATTTTTTACCTCTGCCAGCTTTCTTATCTGCTGTAGTAACAACAGCTAGAATATTAAAATTTTGCTCAAGAAGCTCTTTTAAACAAACAACAGCAAAAGATGGAGTACCAAAAAAAATTATTCTATTTTTTAAAATCATTCAAAAATTAATAAGATTATTTAACTTAAGATTATGTAATATTTGTAGCACACGATTTTCAACTGTATCGGGTTTAATTTCAAATAACTTTATTTTATTTTCTTTATATATATTTTTTATGTAATTGAATATAAGGATTGACTCTTGAAAAGTTTCTTTTCTTTCACTATCAGTTTTGTAAATTTCTTTCCATGGAGGTAAAATAAATGCCATATCATAGGGATAATTCTCAAGTTTGAATTTTATATGATCATAAGATTTTTTTTTGTAGTTAAGATAGGCAAATATATCATGAAGACCTCTATCAAAAAAAATGACAGGTTTTTTTTTTGATAAAGAAATTTTAGATGATTCAATATATTGCTGTTTCCTTTTTTTTATAAGGATCTTACTAAATTCTATTGGTTTTTCTGAAAAAAAATTTTTTATGCCCATTAATCTTTTTGGTCTTATTATTTGTCTTGAAATCTCCTCAAAACAGTAAAAATTTTTTTTAAGTAAAGAATTTATTATTTCAGTTTTTCCAGAACCTGGGCCCCCTGTGATGACTATTTTACAATTATTTTTTTTCTTAATATCCAAGAGTTTTAAATTATATTTGTTTTTTAATATTTATTAATGTCCTTAAATGCTAATAATGACGAATTTTATTCCAGGTTTCATGAACAATTAAAAAAATCTCAATCTTGGCCTGGTAAATACATGTTTAAATTTATTTTAAAATCAAATCATACTGATATCAACAAGTTAAAAGATTTTTTTAAAAAATTTAAAAAAAAAATATCTATCCGCTCATCATCTAAAGAAAATTATATTAGTATAACAATAACGGTATCGCTTATTTCCTCTCAAGATGTAATTTTAACATATAAAAAGGTTTCAAAGATTAAAGGGATAATAATGATTTAATTAAATCTAAAGATTTTAAATAGTTTCTATGAATTTTATTAATTTGCAATATATATCAACCTTCCTTACATAATCAAAAATATAATTTAATGGAAAATTCTTTAGAATATAATACCAAACGAACAAAACTTATAATTCCTGAATATGGAAGACATATTCATAGAATGGTTGATCAGTTATTAAATACAGAGAATAAAGAAGCCAGAAACAAGATGGCTAAGGCAATAATTGGTGTCATGGGAAATCTCAACCCTCATCTAAGGGACGTTACGGATTTTCAACATAAACTTTGGGATCAATTACACATAATGTCAAAATTTAATTTAGATGTTGATAGTCCCTATGAAAAACCATTAAAAAATATTATTGAAGAAAAGCCTGAAAAATTATTATATCCGCAAACCAATCTGAAATACAGATTCTATGGTAATAATATAATTCGAATGATTGATATAGCAAAGCAATGGGAGAAAGGTCAACTTAAGGATGCTCTAGTTTATACAATAGCAAATCATATGAAAAAATGCTTTTTGAATTGGAATAAGGACACTGTTGAAGATAATCTAATTTTTCAGCATTTAGAAGAACTATCCGAAGGAGAACTTAAAGTTAATCCTGAACTATTACCTCTAACTGACGCATCTGAATTCCTCAAAGCAAGATCAAAGAATGGCAATGGTCCTAAAAGTAATTCTAAACACAGAAAGAGAAATAATCGTAAAAGATATTAGTGTATTCCATGTCAAGTTTCAAAATAGAGGGGGGTCATAGCTTGAAAGGAGAAATTTCTCCTCAGGGAGCAAAAAACGAAGCATTACAGGTTATTTGTTCTACTCTTCTAACAGCTGAAAAAGTAATCCTGTCAAATGTCCCAGATATACTTGATGTAAATAGACTCATCAGTATATTAGAAAATATTGGAGTCAAAGTAAAAAAACATAAACCAGGCGAATATGAATTTCACGCCAATAAAATCGACAAAGATTATTTAGATTCTCAAGAATACAAAGATAAAGCCAAAGGTCTGAGAGGATCTGTTATGCTAGTTGGACCATTACTTGCGCGATTTGGAAAAGGATGTATTCCAAGACCCGGAGGAGATAAAATTGGAAGGAGAAGACTTGACACTCACTTTGAAGGATTAAAATCACTTGGAGCCAATTTTAACTATGACAAAGATGATCATTTTTTTCGGGTTGATTCAAAAAAACTTCATGGTGCTAATATTTTATTAGATGAGGCTTCTGTTACTGGAACTGCTAATATTTTAATGGCAGCTGTTTTAGCTAAAGGGAAAACTACTATCTATAATGCTGCATGCGAGCCCTATATTCAACAGCTTTGTAAGATGTTAGTTGATATGGGAGCAATCATTGATGGTATTGGATCTAATTACTTGGTTATTGAAGGAGTTGATCAATTAAAAGGTGTTAAACATCATATATCGCCAGATATTATTGAAATAGGTAGTTGGATAGGTTTGGCAGCTATGACTAAAAGTGATATTACAATAAAAAATGTTGATTGGAATTATCTTGGTCAAATACCAAGTGTTTTTTCTAGATTAGGAATTAATATAGTTAAAAAGGGTGCTGACATGCATGTTCCAATTCATCCGAGAGGTTATCAAATTCAAAATTATATTGATGGCTCTATTATGACCATTTCTGATGCTCCATGGCCCGGTTTTACACCAGATTTATTAAGCGTTATACTTGTTACAGCTACCCAAGCCAAGGGTAGTATACTTATTCATCAAAAAATGTTTGAGAGTCGTCTTTTTTTTGTTGATAAGTTAATTGATATGGGTGCAAAAATTATCTTATGTGATCCTCATAGAGCAACAATTATTGGACACAATTTTAAATCTCAATTGAAGGGAACTGTTATGACATCACCAGATATAAGAGCAGGTATAGCCCTTTTAATTGCAGCTCTTTCAGCAAAAGGCACTAGTGTAATTAATAACATTGAGCAAATTGATCGAGGATATGAAAAAATTGATTATAGATTAAGATCCCTTGGTGCAAGAATCGAGAGAATTTAAATTAATACCGAATTAATTTTATCTAAAAAATTTATTAAATAATGCTTTTTAAATTTTTATTTCTTGTATAAGAATCAGTTTTGCCATATTCACCAAAAATTTCATGTAATTTATTATATCTGTAATTAAAAATTTCTTCTAACTGTTTCTTAATGATTAGTTGATGTAATAATTTTCCTAAAACACCATAAGGAACTCTATAGTCGACAATGTCTTCTACTTCAACACCGTTTTTTATTTCGCGAATAAAATGTTTATGATGCCAAAAGGAATATGGGCCAAATCTTTGTTCATCAACAAAATACTTTCCTTCTTGAACATTTGTAATTTCAGTCACCCAATTCATCCCAATTCCTAGAAGAGGACTTACGGAATATCTAATTATTTGACCAGGATAAATAGATCTATTGTCACAATTAATGATTTTAAAATTCATATAATCTGGAGTTATAATAGATAAGTTTTTAGGGTCAGAAAAAAAATCCCATGCCTTTGAGACTGAAATTGGTAAACTTTGTCTTTTTTGGATTTGAAAAAAAATCATGTAAAAAAAAATCAAATTTTTATAAATCTATTTATAAATTAGTTATAAAAATAAAACAAAATTTATCATGAAAACATCAAATCCATTAGCATTATTTAATAATATATTCTTATCCGCTTTATTTTTCCTAACCCCATTTTCAATCTTATCCCAAGTAAAAACACCCCAGCCTAGTCCTGCTTCTAAAATAATTCAGACTGTTGGTCTTACTGAAATAACTGTTGAGTTTTCAAGACCTTCAATGAAAGGTAGAGAAATTATGGGAGAACTAGTTCCATATGGTAAAATTTGGAGAACAGGAGCAAATGAAAACACTAAAATTAGTTTTTCCGATCCAGTAAAATTAAATGGTAAAAGTCTTGATAAGGGTTCTTACGCTATATATACAAGACCTGGTGAAGATATGTGGGAAGTTTTTTTCTACAAAAAAAGTGATAACTGGGGTACTCCAAGAAAATGGGAGGCATCTGAAATTGCTGTTGCCGTTGAAGTTCCAGTAACCAAACTATCAAATGCTGTAGAAACTTTTAGTATCTGGATTTCAAATCTTTCCAATAATGGTGCAAAGCTTAATATAGCTTGGGAAAATACGAGAATTTCTGTAAATGTTGAAGTTCCTACTGTTGATAAAGCTACAGCTAGTATAAACGAGGTGCTTAAGAAAAATCCAAAGGCAAGAGATTACTATAATGCTGCGCGCTATTATTTAGAGGAAAATCAAGATTTAAATTTGGCTAAAAAATGGATTACTAAAGCTGTTGAAATGGAGGATAATCATTATTGGATGTTTCGTTATCAAGCATTAATTCTTGCAGATTTAGGTGAAATTAAAAATGCAATCCAGGCTGCCCAAAAGTCACTTGAGTTAGCCGAGGAGAATGGAAATAATGACTATGTTCGAATGAACAATAAGTCAATAGCTGAATGGAGCGCCATGAATTAGTTTCTACTATTTACATGATTTATTGAAAATAGTAACTCTAATATTGTAGAAAAAATAATTGTTATTGTTGCTCCTATCAAGTTAAGCCAGAGATAACCTATAATATCTATATAGTAAATTGATATTACAATTATTTGTGATAGTATAGCTCCAATAAAAATAGCTTTGCCATTTACATATTTTATAAAAAATGCAGTTAAAAAAACCCCTAAAACAGTGCCATAGAAAATAGATCCAATAATATTTACATATTCTATTAAATTTTCAAAAAGATTTCCAACTGCTGCGAACAATATTGCAATTAATCCCCAAAATAATACAAATCCTTTTGCAATATTTACATAATGTTTTTCACTAAGATTTGGGTATCCTCTTTTATAGAAGTCTATAAGAGAAGTTGTTGCTAAGGCATTAAGTTCAGAAGCAGTCGAACTCATTGCAGCTGATAAAATTACTGCGATTAATAAACCTATCAATCCAGTGGGTAAGTACTTTAAAATGTAAAAAATAAACACATAATCCTTATCATTACTTTCAATTGATGGTAATGCTTTCTTTATCAGGGCCTTAGCTTTAATTCTATTTTGTCTTTCTTCTTCCTGAAGAAGAAGATATTCTTTTTTAAAAATATCGTTTTGAAAAAAATTTTCTTTGTTAAGAAAGCTTAATTTTTTATTGTGTAGTTCAATATTATCATTTTCAAGTTTTAAAAAATCTGTTTTAAATTCAGAATTTTTAATTAACTCTATAGCTTTTGGATTAAAATGAATTGGTGATTTTTCAAATTGAAAAAAAACAAAAACCATTACACCAGTTAATAGGATAAAAAACTGCATTGGAATTTTTAAAAAACCATTCATTATCAACCCTTTTTGACTTTCTATGAGTGATTTTCCAGACAAATATCTTTGGACTTGACTTTGATCAGTTCCAAAATAAGAAAGTGCTAGAAAGAGCCCTCCTGTTAAACCACTCCATAGGGTATAGCGATTTTTAGGATCAATGCTCACATCGATAAGATTTAATTTTCCGTTTAATCCAGCAATATTAAGTGCTCTGGAAAAATTAATTTCCTCAGGAAGACTTTTGTTTAAAAAAATAAAAGCTACGGTCATACCTAAAAAAATAATAAACATTTGTTGCTTTTGTGTAAGGTTAACTGCCTGGGTTCCTCCAAATAGAGTATAGAAAATTACTAGCAGGCCAATTACTATGACCATAATTTTTAAGTTCCATCCAAGTATTACGCTTAAGATTATTGCAGGAGCATAAATAGTTATTCCAGCCGCTAAACCTCTTTGAATTAGAAATAAAGATGCAGTTAAAATTCTTGTTTTTAAATTAAAACGATTTTCAAGGAATTCATAAGCTGTATAAACTTTTAGTTTTTTGTATATAGGCAAAAAGAAAACACATATTATGATCATGGCAAGAGGCAAACCAAAATAAAACTGAATGAATCCCATCCCCTCAAAATATGCTTGTCCCGGTGTCGAAAGAAAAGTGATTGCGCTTGCTTGTGTAGCCATTACGGAGAGGCCAACAGTCCACCAAGAAGATTTATTCCCTCCTTTAAGATAATCTTTTATATTTTTATGTCTCCTGTTTTTATAAACACCATATGTGATTATAAAAAGAAGAGTTGAGCAAAGTACTAGCCAATCAATTAAAGACATAGCTATATTTTTTCATTATAAAGTAAAAGAAAAGAATATAAATTATATTTAATAGTAAAAGAAAAATATAGATTTTGTTTCTCTCAACTTTTAATTTAAATGAATTTTTACCAATTTCATTATTAACTAGTTTTTTTTGCATCTATCAGTTTTTTATTTACAATATTTTTTATTTTTTGATATACTTGTGCTGAAGGGAGCCCTACCACATTTGTATAACTGCCAATTATTTTTTTCACACCAATTTCTCCTATCCAATCCTGAATCCCATAGCCTCCAGCCTTATCTATCGGATCATATTTTTCAACATAAAATTCTATTTCTTCATTTTTTAGTTGATTAAAAGTTACTTTAGTTGAGCTGATAATTCTTTCAAATTTTTCTTCATAAAGAAAACCTACCGCTGTTATTACTTTATGAGTTTTTCCAGAAAGAGATTTAATCATTTTAAATGCACTTTTTTTATCATTCGGTTTACCTAACAACTTTCCGTCAACTAAAACAATGGTATCTGCCACTAGAATTATTTGATTTTTCTTTAATTTGTTTTTAACAGCATTTGCTTTTTTCTTTAATATATATTTTACAATTTCATTCCCTTTTAAATTCTTTGGATAGGATTCATTGAAATTTATTTTTTTGATTTTAAATGGAATATTCATTCGTTTGAAAAAATCTTTTCTTCTAGCAGAATTAGAAGCTAAAATTAATTCGTAGTTTTTTAAATCAAATTTCACAGAGGGTTTTTATTTTGTTATGACTTCCATTTACCATGAACTCTGAGCACCTGTTCAATAACGTCTCTAACACAACCTTCGCCTCCCTTTTTATGTGAAACATAATCTGATATTGATTTTACATCCGAAACTGCATCACTTGGGCAAGCAGATATACCTACTTTTTTCATTATACTAATATCTGGAATATCATCACCCATATATAAAATTTGATCATTTTCTAATTTGTACTTTGATCGAAATTCTTTAAAGGCAGAATCTTTTTCAGTTTGTCCTAAAAAAATATTTTTAACTCCTAGATCTTTCAATCGAAATCTAACACCCTCATTTTTTCCTCCCGAGATTATACCTATTTTATAATTTTCCATAACAGCACACCTTATTGCATATCCATCTTTAGTATCCATCTCTCTTAACATTTCTCCCTTAGAAGTAATTAAAACCTTTCCATTTGTCATTACACCATCTATATCAAACACAAGTGCAGATATTTTTATTAATTTTTTTTTATAATTTTCTTGATTCATATTTTTTTTCTATTAACTGGGTAATTATCAAATATAGTTTTTTGTACTCTTTATTTGTTAAAAATTTTTCATGTTCTTCAATTGTTTTTTTATCTCCTCTTTTAGCGGGTCCAGTTTGAGATTTTTCTGGTCCAATTTCAAGCACCTTTTCAGTTGTTTCTCTTATGATAGAGTGGAAAATATTAAAACTGATTTTATTTGAATCCAATAATTCTTGTGCAATAGAGTATAAATGATTGCTAAAATTATTGACAAATACAGCAGCTAAATGAATTACTTTTCTTTTTTCAGAGTTAATTTCATAAGCCTTGGCATTAATATAATTGCTGAGCTGAATTAATTTTTTTAAATCTTTTCTATCTTCAGCCTCTATGCAAATAGGGATATTTTTAAATGAAATTTTTCTCGATTTAATAAAAGTCTGGACAGGATAAAAAACACCTCTTCTTTTTTTTGAATCAATTTCTTTTATTGAGCAAAATCCTGAAGTATGAACTATTAGACCTTTTAAATTAATTTGTTTAATTATATTTTTTATTGAATCATCGTTTACACAAACAATATAGAGATCAGCTTTTTTTATATTTTTTATATCATCAATTATTGAAGTGTTTTTTTTTGCAAATTTTATAGTATTTAAAGATCTACTATACCACTGAACTAGATTGATTTTTTTATTTTTTGAAAACTCATTGTAAAAATTAAAACCTAAATTACCAGCACCAATTAAAACAAGATTTAACATAGAAATTAGATTATTTTTTTTTAAGACTTCTTCAAAAAAAACTTTTTGAAAAAATAAAAATAAAAACAAAGTATTTTGATACACATAAGTTTATTATAATTCATAAACATACAATATCTTTGTGGCCTAAAATTAAGTTTTTTAATGAAAAATAGGGTTCTTAACTTTTTTTTCTCAACCCGACTAACTAGTATCTATTTTGTTCTCTTAATTATCTCCATGGGAATGGGAACATTTATTGAAAGTTGGTATGGTATTAATACTGCAAGGATATGGATATATAATGCATTTTGGTTTGAATTGATTTTCTTCCTTTTAGGAATTAATTTTATTGGCAACATTTTTAGATATAAGTTATTAAGAAGAGAGAAATGGGCTGTTTTGTTCATGCATCTTTCGTTTATTCTTATTTTACTTGGTGCTTTTGTCACAAGATATTTTGGCTATGAAGGAGTTATGCCAATAAGAGAAGGGGAAACTGAAAATGTTTTTTTATCAGAAAAAACTTATTTAACGATTTTTGCCGATGGGGAAATTGATGGTGTTACCAAACGATTACCGATAGAGACTGATTTTTTACTTTCTGAAAACACTAAAAATAAAATCAAAATTAATAGGCATTTTAATGGGATTCCATTTTCTATAAGTTTTGAAAGTTTTGTTGAAGGAGTTGTTGAAGAACTTGTTTTAGATGACGAGGGGGATAGGTACATAAAAATCGTTGAAGCAAGCGATGGATCAAGACATGATCATTATATAAAAGAGGGTGAAGTTACAAGTATCCATAATATTTTATTCACATTAAATAATCCAATTCCTGGTGCAATTAACATCAGATCTGATAAAGGACTTTATTTCTTGAGTTCACCATTTGATGGAAATTTTATGGTGATGGCAACTCAAGAAAAGGATGATATTGTTAAAAATATTGAAGTGCCTCTTAAATTAAGATCTTTATACTCTCTTGCGAATTTACAATTTGTAATTCCTGAACCTGCTTTAAGAGGAAAGTTTGATTGGGTGAAGGTTAATTCAGATGAGATACAAACTCAAGATCTTTTAAAGTTGAAAGTTGAATCCCAAGGGGAAACTCAAATCGTTTCGCTTCCAGGAGCCAAGGGCATAGTAAATGATATGAAAAAGATTAGAATAGGAGAATTGGATTTTTATTTAAAATATGGTTCTATTCCAATAAAACTTCCATTTGCCATTCGCTTAAATGATTTTATTGCAGAGAAGTATCCTGGAACTGAAAAAAGTTATTCCTCATTCATGAGCAAAGTTACTGTTCAGGATGAATCTTCTTTTGATTATGACATTTATATGAACAATATTTTGAATCACAAGGGATATCGTTTTTTTCAAGCCTCGTTTGATCCAGATGAGAAAGGAACTGTGTTATCTGTGAATAATGATTTTTGGGGAACCTTCATTACTTATTTAGGTTATATTTTTTTATATGTTAGTATGATAGGTATTTTCTTTTATGGTAAAACACGTTTTAAAAATCTATCAAATAGCTTAAATAAGTTAAACTCAAAAGGGATACCATTAACCATTTTTTTCGTTTTTATTTTTGGTATTGATCTTAGCGCTCAAGATAGAACTTTTTCTTTGGAGTCCAATTTTAATTATGATTCTCTAATTCAAGTTAGTAAGGTTTCAAAACCTCATGCATCAAGATTCGGTCAGATTCTAATTCAGGATGTTGGAGGAAGAATGAAACCTGTAAATACATTTTCATCTGAGCTTATAAGAAAAGTTAGTAAAAGAGACAATTATAAAAGTTTAAATTCGGATCAAATCTTGATCTCAATTATGCAAGCACCAGTACTTTGGTATAATGTGCCTATTATTTATTTAAAGAGAGGAAATGATAGTATAAGAAAAATCATAGGTTTAGCTGATGATCAGAAGTATGCTTCTTTTGTTTCTTTTTTTGATGAAGATGGCAATTATAAAATAGCTAGTCAATTGGAGGAGGCATATAGATCTTCAATTCCTAATCAATTCCAGAAAGACTTTATTGAAGTTGATAAGAAGGTAAATTTGTTATACTCGGCTCTTGAAGGAAAAATACTAAGATTTTTTCCAGTCCCCAATGATTCTAATAATAAATGGGTTTCTTACCAGGAATTAAAAGATTTCAATTTTAAAGGGAGAGACTCTCTATACGCATATAATATTCTTCCACTTTATTTCAATTCGTTAAGGATAGCAAAAGAAGATAACAACTATGATCAGCCTGAAGATCTTTTGAACAGTTTGATTGGTTTTCAGAAAAAATATGGGGAAAAGATAATTCCGTCTAGTCAAAAAATTGATACAGAAATTTTATATAACAAGGTTAATATTTTTGAAAGACTTTTTAAATATTATTTATACGTATCAGTGATATTTTTTGTTTTAGTTTTAGTTCAAATTTTTAAAGAAAGTAGATTTATAAACCTCTTAATTAGAATATTAAAACTTATAACATTAGTTTTATTTATTTCTCACACATTAGGTTTGATTTTTAGAGGATATATTTCAGGACACGCTCCTTGGAGTGATGCTTATGAATCCATGATTTATGTTGCATGGGCGACTCTATTCTTTGGATTGATTTTTGGTAGGCGATCTGATCTCACTATTGCTTCTACTACATTTGTCTCATCTATGATTTTAATGATTGCACATTGGAACTGGTTAGATCCTTCGATTGCTAATTTGCAGCCTGTTTTAGATAGTTATTGGTTAATGATTCATGTTGCGATAATTGTAGCTAGTTATGGACCTTTCGCCTTAGGAATGATAATAGGTTCAGTATGTTTATTCCTAATGATTTTATTGAGTAATAAAAACAGAGATAAGCTTAAAAATAAGATAAAGGAACTGACTATAATTAATGAATTATCTTTAACAATGGGATTAGTGTTACTAACTATTGGAAACTTTTTGGGCGCTATGTGGGCAAATGAAAGTTGGGGCAGATATTGGGGCTGGGATCCAAAAGAGACATGGGCTTTAATAAGTATTATGGTGTATGCTTTTGTAATTCATATTCGTTTGATACCAGGCTTTAGAACTTCTTGGCTATTTAATTTTTTAAGTGTTATAGCATTTTCCAGTATTTTGATGACATATTTTGGAGTTAACTTTTATTTGGTTGGTCTTCACTCATATGCGAGTGGAGATAAGGTTATAACCCCAGATTTCATCTATTATTCTCTATTGTTTGTTTTTATTTTAGGATTTTTATCTTATTTCCGCTCAAGAAAATTTTTATAATTTATCCTTTTCTTTAATTAAGTTGTGACAATATCCGTAGTGAGTTTTTAGAAGATCATCATTATTTTTTTTTAAATTTTTGAAATAACTTTCCATCTGACCAATTTTTTTATGTAGATAACCTAATATTTCAGGATTTAATTTTTGATCTTTTGATAATTCAATAATTCTCATGACATAATTCTTTTGAAGATTTCTTTCATAAAGATCAGGATTAGATTTATTTAAGATTATATCTCTCTGAAGAGTATTGATTAGGCTGTAAAGTCCAATTGGATTACCTTCAAGTGAAGATTCAACTGATAGTATTCGATTTAAAGATGTTGTACTTAAAATCCTGTAGAGAGCAGATTTTTGGAGATTTGTTATTTTTTCAAGAATGCCTTTAGATTCAATTTTTGAAATTAATTCTTTGGGCATCAGCCAATATTGCGTTTTCCATAGATTTCTATCGAGAGAATTTAATGCTCTAAGCTGCTTGTCCTTTGATACATTTTTATAAGGAATAGAATTTTGACCCTTATTCATAAGAGTCTCATTAACACCTCCAATAATATTTATCACATGATACATATATCTTCTATAAACACTTATAAATTCTCCGTAAAGTTCTTTTAAATCATCATATGAGTTTCCATTTGGAGTGGTCCATTCATCTAGGTTTTTGATTACAATTTTAAGATTTTTTATCCCATAATCAGTAGCCTTGACTGGATCATCACCAATATTTTCTGTTTGTGAATTAGGATCGTCCCAAATTCCTCCAAACATATATATCGGGTTTAAGCTTTTTTTATTGACAAATTCTTTTAAAATTGTTTTTTCAGTTTCAGGAGTTTCTCCTGGAAAATATCTGTATCCCCACTCTATGGAGTAATCATCGTATGGCCCTAGCTGTCTTACAAATCTTATATTCTTATCACCCGGTTGAGCAACATAATTATATCTTGCATAATCCATAATTGTGGTTGCAATTCCCATTTTTTGCGTAAAAGTGCCTGATCTTAATGAGTCAACTGGATATGCAGAACTTGCTTTCATATTATGAGGAAGTCCCAAAGCATGGCCAATTTCATGAGAAATAACTCGTCTCATCATTTCACCTATTTCCTTTTCAGGAGTATTTAAAGTCCTAGCTTTTGGATTAGCTGCACCAGTTTCTATTAAAAATCTATTACGATAAGATCTTAGGTGATTATGATACCAGATAATATCACTCTCTATAATTTCTCCAGTTCGTGGATCTGACACACTAGGTCCAACAGCATTTCTTGTAGTAGATGCAACATATCTTACCGTTGAATATCTTATGTCTTCAGGACTAAAATCAGGATCTTCTTCTTTTGAGGGAGGATCTTTAGCTATAATAACATTTTTAAAACCTGCTTTTTCAAAAGTACTATTCCAATCTTCAATCCCCTTTTTAAAATAAGGCCTCCATTTAATAGGTGTTGCAGGATCTAAATAATAGACTATTTGTTTTTTTGGATCTGTAAGCTCACCATTTTTATAAGCTTGAATATCCTTTGGTTCTAATCGCCATTTTCTTATCAGCTCAATTTGATCTGATTTAAGAGCCGTTGATGAATAATCATATTTTTTTAATGTAAACCAACCAACTCTATTGTCAGCATATCGGACAGGCATTCTCTTTTCTGGTAAAGCAATTAATGAATGATTTATTTGAAAGCTAAGCGTCTTTGTTTTATTGTTCCATGGCAGTTTATCTGCACCAAAGGTTAATGTGTGCAAAACTTCAGTATTTCGAGGAAAGCTTCTAATACTATTTATTTGACTTCTTTTCTTATCAACACTCTTGATTTTATATTTATCCCTTTGAGTTTTAGTTATGATATTAAAACCTGGGGAATCAGCCATAAAGTAATTTGTTACATCAATTAAAAATCTGTTTTTTTCAGAATTCTTTATCTCAAATGAAGCTAAAATCGGTGAGAAATTATTTTCTATTACACTTAAACTAATTGGATCATTTTCAGAAAAAATATTAGTATATGATATTTGTCTGATCATAATTTTTTCACCTTCTTTAGTAAAATGAATTAAATTTTCAGCCGTTTTTGATCCAGCATTTATATATGCTGAAAATCCTGAAGGTAACTGGGCGTACCTTGTAACCATAAGCAAATCTTTTGAAAGAATTGAGTCTTGAATTTCAAAAAAAACTTTTTCTTTTTTTTGAGAAAAATATGTGGTTATTAAACCACTTGTTTTTTTCATATTTATCGTGATTGAATCAATTTTTTTTGATTTTGATTCTGTCTTTTTCTTGCTTTGAGAGAGTCCGCTGATTGAGACAAACATAAAGAGTGCTCCAAAAATTATCCTGTAAGTTTTCATAATAATAAATCTTATCTTAAAAATCTTTAAAAAAGTAGTAATAAATTATTAAATTGTAATTGCTTGATGACCAAAAATTAAATTTAAATATCTTCATTTATGAAAAAAATATTTCCCCTTTTAATCATATTTTTCTTATCAGAATCTTTTGATCTTTATTCTCAAAGAAGAACAAATGTTAAAAATCAAAAATCAAATGATAATATTTCACTAAACGCTTTTAAGTTTAGAAATGTAGGTCCTGCTTTTCTCTCTGGCCGAATTGCGGATATTTCAATTGACCCCAACAACAGTAGTGTTTGGTATGTTGCCGTTGGTTCAGGAGGAGTATGGAAAACAAAAAATTCAGGAACGACCTGGACTCCTATTTTTGACAATCAACCTTCGTATTCCATTGGATGCATAACAATTGACCCAAATAACACAAATACAATTTGGGTTGGAACAGGAGAAAATGTTGGTGGACGTCATGTTGGTTATGGCGATGGGATATATAAAAGTATGGATGGTGGAAAAACCTGGAAGAATTTTGGTTTAAAAGAAACTGAGCATATTTCTAAGATAATCGTACATCCTGAAAATTCAGATATTATATTAGTTGCTGCTCAAGGTCCGCTTTGGAGAAAAGGAGAACAAAGAGGTTTATACTACTCTGACAATGGAGGGAAAAACTGGAAAAAGGTTTTAGGGAATTCTGAATGGACTGGAGTTACAGACATTGTTGTTAACCATTCAAATCCACAAATAATGTATGCTGCAACCTGGGATCGTCACAGGACTGTAGCTGCTTATATGGGTGGTGGACCAGGAACGGCGATTTTTAAATCAATTGATGGAGGTAAAAATTGGGAAAAGCTTTCTACTGGTTTACCAAAATCTAATATGGGTAAGATAGGTCTTGCAATTTCTCCACAGAGACCAAATGTAGTTTATGCAGCGATTGAATTAGATAGAACCACAGGAGGATTATATCGTTCTGATGATGCTGGAAATTCTTGGACCAAAATGTCTGATGAGGTTTCTGGAGGTACCGGGCCACACTATTATCAGGAATTATATGCAAGTCCTCACAGTTTTGATAGAATTTATTTAATGAATGTAAGAGTTCGTGTTTCTGAAGATGGAGGAAAAACCTTCAGAACCATGAAAGAAAGACAAAAACATTCGGATAATCATGAAATAGTATTTAAACATGATGACCCAAATTATTTGATGATAGGAACTGATGCAGGTATTTATGAGAGTTTTGATTTAGCTGAAAATTGGAGTTATTTAAAAAATCTTCCTTTAACTCAATTTTATAAAGTCGCTGTAAATAATGCTGAACCTTTTTATCATATTTTTGGCGGAACTCAAGATAATGGTTCAGCTGGAGGACCTTCAGCTACTGATGAAAGGGAGGGTATTGCAAATAAACATTGGTATAAGACTTTAGGTGCAGATGGTCATCAATCGGCTACTGATCCTATTTATAATGATATTATATATGCTGAAACTCAAAGAGGAGGATTACATCGAATTGATTTAACCAGCGGTGAGCAGGTTTTTATTCAACCCCAAGCATATGAGGGAGATCCTTTTGAAAGATTTAATTGGGACGCTCCAATTTTAGTGAGTCCTCACAAGCCATCTAGATTATATTTTGCGTCGTATCGTTTATGGAAATCTGAAAACAGGGGTGATGATTGGATTCCAATATCAGGTGATTTGACAAGAAATGAAGAACGTATAACATTACCCATTATGGGAAGAACTCAAAGTTGGGATAATGCATGGGATGTTGGAGCTATGTCTGACTATAATACAATTACATCAATATCAGAATCTCCCATAAAAGAGGGGCTGATTTACATTGGAACTGATGATGGGTTTATTCAAGTTACAGAAGATGGTGGAAAAAATTGGAATAAAATATCTGTAAAACAGTTTGGACTTGCCGACAGAAGTTTTGTTAATGATATTAAAGCAGATCTTTTTGACGAAAATCTTGTATACGTTGTTTTAGACAATCATAAAGAAGGAGATTTCAAGCCTTACATTTTTAAAAGTGTTGATAAAGGTAAAAATTGGGCACCTATTAGTGGAAATATACCTGAAAGAACTCTGGTTTGGCGTTTTGTTCAAGATCACGTTAAAAAAGATTTATTTTTTGCAGCTACTGAGTTTGGAGTATATACCTCATTGAATGGAGGTAAAAAATGGCATAAACTTCCAGGAACTCCAACTATCTCTTTTAGAGATATAGTAATTCAAAAAAGAGAAAATGATCTAGTGGCAGCATCTTTTGGAAGAGGGTTTTATGTTTTAGATGATTACAGTGGACTTCGCGAAATGACTCCCTTGAATCTTAAAAAAGAAGGAGTTTTATTTAAACCAAGACCAGCAAAGTGGTATGTTCCAAGAAGTAAAATAGGAAATACGGGAGCTGATTATTACTTTGCTAAAAACCCTGAATTTGGTGCTGTTTTCACTTATCATTTATCAAAATCATACGAAACTAAAAAGTCAATTCGACAAAAAAAAGAGAGAGGACTTAATAAGTCTCAGAAAAATGTACCGTTTCCTGGTTGGGATATTTTAGAAGACGAGAAAAATCAAAAATCAGCTCAAATTTTACTAACAATTCATGATGACCAAGGTAATTTGGTTCGTAAAATTTTCAAAAAGGCAAGAAAGGGTAGTGCTAGGATTGCATGGGACTTAAGATATCCAAGTAATTCTCCTATTAGACCCTCGAGCTCCGCGAGAAGAGGATGGGGATCCTACGGCGGGCCAATGGCAATACCAGGAAAATACTCTGCAAACCTACATTTAGTAAAAGATGGAAATGTGTCATTTCTTGATGGACCAATAGAATTTGATGTAAAGCCTATTAGGGAAGGTGTTTTAAAGGGAGTCTCTTACGAAGATTATAAGAGTTTTATAAAAAAATATAATGATCTTCAAAATAAAATTTCTGCTGTTAGTGATGCTTTGAGGATGAGTGAAAATAAATTGAGTTTAATTGAAACTGCTGTTAATCGCTCATCAATTAAACCTGGAGAAATAAATTCAAAGATTTATAATCTTAAAAAAAGAATTCAATCAATTAAATTGGATTTGAATGGTAATTCCGCTAAAAGAGAAATCGGAGAAAGAAATCCCCCTTCAATGCAAGGAAATTTGAGGGTGGCAGGTAGAGGGTTAAATACCACTTATGGCCCCACTAAACTTCATGAAAGAAGTTTAGAGATAGCAAGTTCAATGCTTGGAAAAGTTGAGTCAAATATTAAAGAGTTAAGTAAAGAGACTTTACCATCATTAGAAAAGGAAATTAAGGAGTTAGGTGTCCCATACATTATGGGCCAAGGAATAGAATAAAATTTCTATTAACGAACTATCTTATTTGTTGAAAGTTCAAAACATTCAAGATTAAAATAAGGAAGGGAAGAAAGAAAATGATCAAAAATATCAGAGGTTATTTCTTCATAGTCTTCCCATTTTTTCTCTTTGCTAAATGCATAAATTTCTATAGGAACACCCTCTGATGTCGGTTTCAATTGACGACACATAACGGTCATGTCCTGATTTATTTTTTGATGAGATTTTAAATATTTTAGAGCATAGTTTCTAAACAATCCAAGATTTGTAAGGTTCCTTCCATTTAAAAGAATTGATTTGTCAATTTTTTTCATGCTGTTTTCATTTTTTATCTCTTCTTTTCTTGCCTTAACAAAATCAGATATCAATTCAATTTTCTCAATTTTTTTTAATTCATTTTCATTTAGAAATTTAATGCTTGATATTTTAATTAATAAAGATCTTTTAATTCTTCTTCCCTTAGATTCATTCATTCCTCGCCAATTGATAAATGAATCAGAAACTAATTTATAGGTTGGAATAGTAGTGATTGTATTATCAAAATTTTGAACTTTAACCGTAGATAAATTAATTTCAATAACATTACCATCTGCATTACTACTTTTCATAGTTATCCAGTCACCAATTCTAACAGTATCATTTATTGTAATTTGAATACTCGTTACAAAGCCAAGTATACTGTCTTTAAAAATCAGTAAAATGATTGCTGACATAGCACCTATAGTTGTTAAAAAAGTGCTTATGCCTTGTCCAGAAGCAAGAGAGAGTATAACAATTATACCAACACTCCATACAAATATCATTATTACCTGAATGTAACTATCAATGGGTTTATCTTTAAAGTTTTTTAACGTTTTAAGGTAATCTTTTAAGGTACTGAAGAACTTTCGTATAATAATTATTGTAAGAAGTGCAACAAGAATATCAAGGATTATTAGCAAATTATCTGCCGATGGAAATCTAGCTAGAGCTTTTGGAAAAATCCATATCAAAAAAAATAAAGGAGGAAAATAAGCAAGTGATGTGGGTACTTTATTTATAATTAAAAAATCATCAAATTTTGATTTAGTACGTTTTGCTAGTTGTCGGAAAAGACCTTTAATTATTAGCCTGGAAACAAATGAAACAATTAATGTTAAAAAAAGTACGATTAATAATAGAAATCCAATGTTAATTATAGCCGAAGAGGAATCAGAAAAACCTTTTTGAATAAAAAAATTATAAACATCTAAATCCATTTTTTCAATAATATTAATTTTAATAGCTAGTTCTAAAAACTTATCTTAGATTCATAGAACAATATAAAATTATTAAATAAATGCGAAAGATTATCCATTATCTCAAACAATTGATTATTGCTTTATTAATGATCACTATTTCATGCAATGGTTTGCAAGTAAAAGAAAAAAATGATGTTATTTCTACCCCTCATCCACTAGCATCACTTGCTGGCAAAGAAATGTTTTCTCAAAATGGTAACGCTTTTGATGCCGCAGTTGCTGCAGCTTTTACTCTTGCAGTTGTTGAGCCTAGTATGAGTGGTATAGGTGGACGTCTTCAGGTCATATATAATTCATCAGAAGGGATCAAAGGTATTGATGCATCAACTGAAGTCCCAATGAATTATGAGCCATCGGATGAAGGAAGTCGATATGGATATAAAACTATAGGAATTCCTGGAGTTGTTGCAGGTCTTTTAAAACTTCATGAAGAGCAAGGAAGTCTCACCCTCTCTCAAGTTATGGAGCCATCCATAAGATATGCGACAGAAGGCTACCAAATATTACCTGGAGAGGCTTTTAGACAAAGTATAGAAAAAGATATAATAAATGAGTTTGACGGGACCTCAAGTTATTTTTTAAAACCAGATGGATCTTCATATGAAGCCGGAGAGATTTTTGTTCAGAAAGATTTAGGACAAACCTTAAATAGGATTAAAGAAAATGGACATCAAGGGTTTTATGAGGGAGAAACTGCTGATGCAATCGTTGAGGATATGAAAATTAATGGGGGTTTACTTACACTTGAGGATCTAAAGAACTATAAAGCTCTTGATGCGAGAGTTTTAACTGGCTCATACAAAGGCTTTGATATATATTCATTGTTTTTACCTTCTTATGGTGCTATTACTATTCAAATACTTCAAATAATTGATGCTCTGGATTTTAATGAAGACTCTGAGAAAGAATGGGCTTATTATCTAGGAAAGACAACAGATTTGGCATATAAGTATAGAAAAAAACAAAATAATCCTGATTCATTAAAAATGATTTTATCAAAAGAAAAAGCCAAAGAATGGGCGAATGACATAGTTCAAAAGAAAAAATTGGTAAATAATGTCTTTGTAAATGAACCAATTTCATGGAACGAAAAGATTGGGCATACTGCACATCTTACATCAGCTGACAGTGATGGAAATGTTGTTTCATTAACCCAAACAATTGGACCTCTTATGGGATCAAAAGTTGCCAGTAAAAATTTAGGTTTTTTATATGCAGTCACTTTAGGAGGGTATCTTGGAGACTATAAGCCAGGAGACAGGGCTAACTCTCATATATCTCCGACATTTATTTCAAAAGAAAATGAAGTTATTCTTGCTCTTGGAGCTGCTGGGGGAAGTAGAATAGTTACTGCTATTACTCAAGTTATTTCTAGATTTTTTTCAAATTCTTTCAATTTAAATGAAGCAATATCAAAACCAAGAGTATATCCGGATAAGGATACTCTTTTGATAGAAAATCATTCTGGAATAAAATGGGATGAAGAATTAGAGGAATATTTGATTGAAAATAAATACCCCTATAGATTTATCAACTATCCTGCAATGTTTGGGAGAGTATTTGGGATACAATTAGATCAAAAATCTAATAAATGGATAGGTATTGCTGATCCCGATTGGGAGGGCACGGTAGAGTCAAATTAGTTTGAATTGATTTTTATAAGCGACAGGCCATATCAACTCCGCAGCACATGGGTGATTTAATTTTACCACTGCAGTCAGGGCAAAGGGAGATTTGAACTTTATTTCCATCTTCGAGTGTTAGGCTATCATCTACTAAAGGCGTGTTACAATTAGCACAACTAGCATTAACTGCCATCCCACAAGAAGTACATTCGTATGTTGCCATTTTTTATTTTAAATATACTAAGAATTAAATTAAATAGCTTTTGAAGTTTCTAATAAATTAAAAGTAAACTTTATATTGAAAAAAAATAAAAGAGTTTAAGTTCTTTAGATAAAAAGGAAAACAATAAATATTTTTTATCCTTCTTTTTTTAAATGTAAAAAACTTTTTAAATCAGATATTTTCTCACATCCAATTTGAATCATCACCTGACTTAATTGCTTATTTAGCATTTCAAAGGTATGTAACGCTCCATTATTTCCGAGAGCACCAACTCCATACATAAATGTTCTTCCCAAAAAACAAAACTTAGCACCAGAAGCGAGAACTCTTGCAATATCCACTCCTGATCTTAGACCACTATCGATCATTATAGTTGTCTTTTTATTATATTTTTTTATCAAAGGTATCATTGAGTTTATCGTGGATAAACCAGCGTCTAATTGACGTCCACCATGATTAGAAACAATGATTCCATCAATTCCTAGAGAAATTGACTTTTCAATATCAGCCTCACTTGCAACTCCTTTTAACACAATTTTTCCTTTCCACATATCCCTTATGGGTTTGATTTTTTCTTCATTTAACCTTCCGTCAAATGTGTCATTCATAAATTTTCCCAGTTGCCGAAGATTCATTTTTCCTTTCATGTAAGCCTTGAGTGTTTCAAAATTTGGTTTTCCATTATATAAAGTTTTGAGAGCCCACTCTGGACATTTTAAAATTTGAATCATGTTGTTCAATGACATTTTTGGAGGCATTGCAAGGCCATTTTTAATATCTTTCGGCCGATAACCAAAACTTGGAACATCGCATAATAGAACTAAAACTGGACAACCAGAATCTTCTGCTCTTTTCAGGATATCATATCTTATAGTTTTATTTGATGGATAATATAGTTGAAACCATGCTTCGCCGTCTGTAATTTTTGATATTGTTTCAATATCACTAGTAGAAACAGTACTCAATATGAATGGAAAATTATATTTTTTTGAAGCTTCTGCAATTATATTTGGTGAGTTTGGCCATATTAGCCCCTGTAAGCCAATAGGGGCTACACCAAATGGAACATTGTAGGTTTTACCAAATAATTTAGTCTTAAGATTGGGAGTAAAAGATTCTCTAATATAGTTTGGAGTCAATTCAATTTCTCTTATGTCAGATGTATTTCTTGTAATATTAACATCTTCATTACAACCGCCATCTAAATATTCAAAAGCAAACTTGGGTATTTTTTTTCTAGCTAAAGATCTAAGATCTTCAGTTGAAGGATATTTAGAGTTAAAGAATTCCATTTAGCCAGATTAAAGTAATATAAAGGTATAAATAATTTGTGGAGTCGGCGGGAATCGAACCCGCGTCCAAACAAGCCATATGAAAGCTTTCTACAAGTTTAGTTTTCATTTAATTTTCGAAGAATCAGTGATTGAAAACTACCCTAGATTCTCTTATCATCAAAAATTGGAAAATACGAACGATGAAATCGTATTTCGATGTTGATTTTTATGGTGCCTCTATATCGATTGCCATCAACAAGGGCTATCGTGAGACATCTTGCTTCTTGGCCTTGCCAAGACTTAGCAAAGACTTACTATAATTCAGTCTTATGCAGCTAGAGCGTATTTATTTTCGCCATTTAAATTTGAAACATATGATTTACGAGTTACATTTCAATACTCGACTTGCTTACTTAAACATGTTTACCTGCTGTCAAAACCAGTCGACCCCATGATTTCAATGATCTTTCCTTTTTTTAAAAGGACTGCAAATTTAATAAAATAGGTTAATTTATTTTATTTATTGCTTCTTTAACCTGACTTAAATCTTGAAGCAGGTTTTTTAAATTATTAATGTTAAGCATATTAGCACCATCACTTTTTGCAATTGATGGATCTTCATGAGTTTCAAGAAAAATGCCATCAACAGAAGCTGCAATACCTGCTAAAGCTAAAGTTTTAATACTTTCTGGATTCCCTCCAGTTATCCCACTTGGCTGATTAGGACGTTGAATGGAGTGAGTTATATCTAAAATTACAGGACTATATTTTCTCATGACAGGAATACCTCTATAGTCAACTAATAAATCTTGATATCCAAATTGAGATCCACGTTCAGTTATCCAAACATTTTTATTTTGATTAAGTTTAACTTTTTCAACTGCGAATTTCATACTTTCTGGACTCATGAATTGACCTTTTTTTAGATTTATTGTTTTTCCAGTTTTTGCAGCAGAAACAATTATGTCTGTTTGGCGAACCAAAAATGCAGGAATTTGGATGATATCAACAAATTCAGCAGTTATATCTGCATCTTTTGACTCGTGAATATCAGTCAGAACAGGTATATTAAATGTTGAGCGAACTTTATCTAAAATTTTTAAAGCTTTTTCATCTCCAATTCCTATGAAACTATCTAGCTTATTTCTATTAGCTTTTTTATAACTTGCCTTAAAAACAAAGGGAATTTTTAATTCACTAGTATAGCTCAAAATTTTTTCAGCAATATTTAGAGCCATTTTTTCTCCTTCAATTACACACGGACCAGCAATCAATAAAAACTGATTGCTTTTTGGGAATGAGATGTTTTGTAAATTAGATAGGTCCATTTTCCAAAATTACAAAGCATTTACATCAATTGTATTTTTTTGATGAGATATTTTAGAAAGATCATTTTTTTGTTACAACCTCAAAAACTTTTCCCTCCTCACATTTAAAAATTCTCCCTGGAAATTTCACTATCATATTATAATCGTGGGTAGCCATTAGTATAGTTATTCCTTGTTTATGAAGTGATTTAAAAAGTCGCATAATTTCTTGACTAGTTTGAGGATCAAGATTTCCAGTGGGTTCATCCGCAATAATTAAATGAGGTTTATTTAGTAAAGCCCTAGCTATTGCTATTCTTTGTTGTTCACCACCTGAGAGTTCAGATGGAAATTTATTTTTGTCAACTTTCATTCCAACCATTTCAATTACTTGATCAATTCTTGAATCAATTGCTTCATTATTCTTCCAACCGGTTGCTTTTAAAACAAATTGTAAGTTTTTATATATATTTCTATCAGGTAGTAATTTAAAATCTTGAAAAACTACACCGATACTTTTTCTTAGCATTGAAACTTCTTTGTTTTTAATTCTAGTAAGATCAAATCCAACAACATGTCCTAAACCTTTTTTTAGTTCTAGGTCTCCGTATATAGTTCGAATTAGACTACTTTTACCAGTTCCAGTTCTTCCAATTAGAAAGACAAATTCTCCTGGTAAAACATCAATTGAAACTTTTGATAAAATGATTTTTTCGTTCTGAATTATATCAGCGTCACTAAAGGATAAAATAAATTTTGACATCGATCTATAAATTCTATTTTTTCAAATGTAAAATCTTTTATTAAGCAATTTTAAATTTGTTAATAAATATACTTAAGCTAGATAATAAACGTTTTAAAAATAACGACTATTGTACTTAAATTTGATATAAATGTTTTTTAATTCTTCTTTTAGGAATCATCTTTTTATCATCCTCTTTTCATTGTCATTTTTTAGTAAGTCAATTTCACAAATAGATCCATCCCAATTATTAAAAGAAAGATTTCTAGGAGCCTATTATCAAGGGCTTTATCCTAATGTAAATCAATCTTTAGTTAGCTTAGATGATATTCAAACTAATTCTAATCAAATTGAAAGAATGAATTTTTATAAGATATCAACTGCTTTAAGATTAAATGAAATCTCTGCAGAAAAGATGATTGATAATTTTGAATTTGATTATCCCGAAAGTTATTTTTTAAAAACAGTATATTCTGATGTTGCTAACTATTATTTTCAAAACGAAAAGTATTCCTATGCTTATAAGTGGTTTTTAAAAACTGATCAATCTCAAATTTCTCGACAACTGTTGCCAAAGTATTATTTTAATAAAGGGTATACTTTTTTTTTAAAGAAAAAGTATGAAGAAGCAAAAAAATTATTTGAGAGCGTAAAAAACAATCCTGAATATGAATCTGATTCTCATTATTATCTTGGTTATATTTCTTATCAATTAGAAGATTATGAAGAAGCCTCTAATTCTTTCACAAGAGTTACAAAAAAAAATCAGCAAGAAGACTTGTCTTATTTTCAAGTCGAAATGAATTTTAAACTTGGAAGATTTGAAAAAGCAATTGAATTAGGCCTGAAGGAGTTGACAAAAACAGATAGAAATCTATTTTCTCAGATTTCTAAAATAGTTGGCGAAAGCTATTTTAATCTTGGTAAATATAAAGAGTCTATAAAATATCTTGAAAGTTATAATGGAGAAAGTGATAATTGGACAAATATGGACTATTATCAATTAGGATATGCCTATTACAGCTCTAAAGATTACTCAAATGCAATAGAGAACTTCAATAAAATTATAGGTCAAAAAAATGAGCTCTCACAAAACGCTTATTATTATTTAGCCGAATGTTATCTTAATAAAGAACAAAAAATTGCTTCATTAAATGCATATAAAAGTGCTTTTGAAATTGATTTTAACACTGAAATTTCAAAAAACTCATTACTCAATTATGCTCGTCTTAGTTATGAAATTGGAAATCCATATGATAAAGTTCCTAATATTTTAATGTACTATCTGTCAAAATATCCGGGAAGTGAGGAAGAGAATGAAATAACAAAATTATTAATTGATTCATACACTAAGTCAGGAAATTATGATAGTGCTTTTAATATTTTAAATTCTGGATCATATAAAGATGAGGATTTGCTTCAAAAAGTCACTTTTTTAAAGGGAGTAGAACTTTTCAACTCAGGTTCATATGAAAAAGCATATGATTTTTTTGATAAATCTATAAATTATCCAAATGATAAAAGGATTATTGCAAGAAGTTACTTTTGGAAAGCGCAGTCAGCATATGAATTAAATAAGTTTAGTGAATCTATTGAAAGTTTCTTAAAATTCCAAGAATTAAATTCAGATGCTTTTTTTGAAGAGTCCCTCTTGTTTCATTACCATTTAGCATATTCTTATTTTAAATCTGAAGAATATGATCAGGCAATTAGCAATTTTAATGAAATAGTTGATAGAAAGAATCTTTTTTCTGATAATATAGTTAATGATTCATATTTAAGGATTGGTGATTCAAACTTTTTATTGACTAATTATTTTCCTGCTATTGATTTTTATGATAAATCAATTTTAGTTAATCCTAATAATTTTGAATATGCTTCATTTCAAAAAGCGATGAGTTATGGGTATTTAGATAAGGATAAAGAAAAAATCAAAACTCTAGGACAGCTTATTTCTCAAAATCCTAATTCCTATTTAGCGGATGACTCATTGTATGAATTAGGAAATTATTTTTCTTCAATAGGAGATTACGATAAAGCAATTATTAATTATGACATATTAATTGAGGATCATAAAAACAGTAAGCTTTATGCAAGAACAAAATTAAACAAGGGTTTGGCGTTATATAATCTTGGGAAAGTCAAACTCTCTGATTCTATATTACGAAATTTAGTTATTGAGCTAAAAAATAATCCAATATCCATGCAAGCTTTAAAGACTCTAAAAGAAATAGCAGTTGATCTTGACAATGTTATTGAATTCACAAATTGGATTAGATCTTTTGATTTTCAGACTTTCAGTGATAATGAGCTTGAAAAAACAACTTTTGAGGCAGCCGAAAGTTATTTTTTAAAAGGAGAAATGAAAAAAGCTGAGAGAGCAATAAAATCATATTTTGAAAGACATCCTAATGGAAGATTTTTTCTAGCTGCAAATTTTTATCTAGCTGAAATTTATTTTTTTGAAAAACAATGGGATTTAGCGCTTAAATCCTATTTGGATATTATTGATCTATCTCTTAATGACTATACTGAACAAGCTTTAGTTCGTTCGACTCAAATTCTTTTAAATGAAAATAAATTAAAAGAGTCTACTAAGCTTTTAAAAAAATTAGAGCAAATTGCTTCTTATCCAAAGAACAAGAAATATGCACAATTTAATTTAATTCGTACTCATTTTCACTCTTCTGAATTTGAAGAGGCTATTGCTATGGCAGATAAAGTCTTAGCTTTTGATAACATAGAAACTAAAGTAAAATGGGATGCCAGGTATTTTTTAGCGAAATCTTTTCTAAGTAAAAAAGATACTTTAAATGCTAAAAATGTTTTTATGACACTAGAGAAGTCTCCAATAGATTCAATAGCTGCTGAAGCGTATTATTTCAAGGCGCAATTAAAACATAATGAAGATGCTTTCATTGAATCTAATGAAGTGATATCAATTATTTCCGAAAAGTTTAATGATCAGCCATTTTGGGCCGCAAAAAGTCTTCTTCTAATGGCTAAAAATTTTTATGAGCAAGATGATATTTTTCAAGCAACATATATTTTGAATTCACTACTGAATAATTTTGTTCAGTTCCCCTCCATTATATCTGAAGCAAAGGCATATTTAATCATAATCGAAAAGAATCAGGATATCTAAAAAGAAGTAGATGAGCAAAATTAGATTAAATATTTTTTTAGGATTAATTTTCATTTCATACTATTATGATCTTTACTCTCAGATTCAAGATAAAGATGATATACAAACTCAAGAAGTTACGGTTGTAAAATCTAATCAACCAATTATAAGTAATGTTTTTAAAATTAGATCAGCTCCAATGATAGG
The DNA here is from genome assembly GCA_002728855.1 of Flavobacteriaceae bacterium. GTDB lineage: Bacteria > Bacteroidota > Bacteroidia > Flavobacteriales > Flavobacteriaceae. The sequence goes on along the minus strand of PBWA01000005.1, from coordinate 10,082 downwards.
TGATACTTTATTTCAACAAAAATTTAAAATTGAGTACGATCATATATCAGCTCCTGTTGTATCAACTTTTGTTCCAAACAAAGCAAGCCCCTTAAAACTTAAAAAACAAGAATCTTCTTTTCTCTACAATAGTTATTTTTCATGGGGATATGGGAATCAATCACAGGCTTTAATTGATTTCGCTTCAATGATCTCAATTGACCGCAATCAATCAATGGGAGTTGATTTTAATTTTACTTCTCTTGGCAGTCAAAACAATACTTTATTAAAAAGTCAACAAAATTATTTTACAACTTCTTTTTTGCATTTGTTCAAGTCTACCAAATATAGAGTAGAATCTTCATTCAAATTTGACCGAAGACATTTAAATTTTTATGGGCTTTTTACTGACTATGATTGGGTTAATATACCTAGCTTCAGATCCTCTTTGATTGATGCAGAGCAAAATCTAAATTATCTAAAAATTAAATCAAATTGGGAATGGTTTAACAGCATTGTTAAAAAAATTGATTTTGACACAATGCTCACAATAGATTATTTTGACAATACAGAACAGTTAATAAACTTAAATTCTGAGATTAGATTACCAGTTTTTGATTTCTTTTTGGAATTAAAACCAAACTTGAACTATATTAATACGAATTTTGTTAGTTCTTTTATAGATAACGCTCCTCTTAACAAACAAACTAGCTTATTAAATTTAGATTTTCAGATTGTCAATATTGGAGAAAAAGCGAATTTCGAGTTTGGAACAAAAGCATTCTATTTGTTTGGGGATTCAATTGAAAAATCAAATCTTTATTTTTTTCCAAAAATTAAATTTTCATATAGAGCATCATCATCTAATCTGTCATCATTTATAGAATTTGATGGAGATTTAAAACTCAATAGTTACACTTTATTCTCAAAAACAAACCCTTATGTTTTTCCGTCTTTAAATTTAAGACCAACAAATACTCCCTACAGCGCTAGGGCAGGAGTTAAAAATTCCTTGAGTTCAGGATTAGAATTTTCATTTGCAGGAATTTATTCTAGATCTGAGATCCATCCTATTTTTAAAAGATTACCTTATCTTATTTCTAATTTTGATTTAGCTTATAATATGGGAACTTCATATGAGATTGTATATGATAGATTAGACCAGTTAGGTTTTGAAACTAGTTTTTTAATGAGATTTAATGAGTACAACAAATTATCAATCAACACAAAATATGTGAACCCCATATCATTTAATGAAATATCCGCTTGGAATGTACCCTCTTTAACAATTGATTTTGAAGCTCATTTTAGATTTTTCAACAAAATCTACCTTCAAACATATGGTAATTATATTGGTAGAAGAGATAGTGCATATCATCCAGTTTTTTTAAACACAGATTTTTTTGAATCAAAGCCAGAAATAAAATCCTTAGATGCTTTTCTTTATTTTTCATCAAGGTTAATCTATCAAACCAAATCAAACTGGGCGTTTTTCTTTGAATTTAAAAATAATTTTGGAAGCAATTATTCCAGGTGGGCGTTTTATCAAGATTATGAAAATAATTTTCTTTTAGGCCTTCGTTATAAGTTTGATATAGTTCTTTAATGAATGTTTTTTAAATTTATTATTCTATAGAAAATATTTTTTTGAATATTTTAAATTAAATTCGTCATCTATTTGCTTTTAATGAGAAAGACAGCATTACTTTTACTTTTGATAATTTTTTCTGTAGCATGTGAGAAAAAAGTTGATTTAATTGTTCATAATGCAAGGGTCTACACATCAGATGATAATTATACCAACGTTTCATCTTTTGTCGTTGATGAAGGGAAGTTTATTGAAGTTGGTGGTGAAGAGCTTGTCGAAAAATATAAATCTAAAAATACAGTAAACGCTCGGGGACTTCCAATTTTTCCTGGATTTATTGATTCTCATTGTCATCTTTTAAATCTTGGATTAAAAAAATTTGAAGTTGATTTGAAAGGCACAAAAAGCTTTGAAGAGATTATTGATAAATTAAAGGATTATTCTTCAAATAAGAAACTCTCAGTTTTAAGAGGAGCTGGTTGGGATCAAAATGATTGGGATAAAAAAGAACTTCCAAACAAAAATGTTTTAGATATTCTATTTCCTGATATACCTGTAGTTCTCACTAGAATTGATGGTCATGCAATGTTGGTAAATCAACAAGCTATTGATATGGCTGGTATTACAATTGAAACAAAGTCTGAGGGAGGAGAAATAGTCAGACAGAATGGTAAATTAACAGGTGTAATCATTGATAGTCCAATGGAATTAATCGAAAGGATAATTCCAAAATATACAAGGGATGAAAAAATCAAGGCATTAAAATCTGCTGAAAAAATTTGTTTTGAACATGGAATTACTACGGTTGATGAAGCAGGTCTCGTAAAATCAGATATATTACTTATTGACAGTTTACAAAAAAGTAAACTTTTTGATTTAAGGGTTTATGCTATGGTTGCAAATGATAAAAAATCTCTTGATTATTTTTTTAAAAATGGACCTATTCGTAAAGATTTTTTAAATGTGAGCTCAATAAAAGTATATGCAGATGGAGCTTTGGGTTCGCGCGGGGCTGCATTAAAAAAATCTTACACAGATAAAAAGAATCATTATGGATCAATTATTATTTCATTAGATTCTATTAAAAAACTAGCAATTAGAGCTTTAAATAATGGTTTTCAGATGAATACTCATGCAATTGGAGATTATGCAAATTCAGAGGTATTGAAAATTTACAATGATATTCTTTCATCTACATCTGATCCTAGGTGGAGAATTGAGCATGCTCAGGTCATTTCTGATGATGACTTTCCTAATTTTAATGAAAAAATAATTCCTTCTGTGCAGCCTTTACATGCTACTAGCGATATGTACTGGGCCGAGGAAAGACTAGGAAAATCACGTGTAAAAGGAGCCTATGCATATAAGGATCTTCTTGACTGGTCTGGTAGATTAGCATTAGGCACTGATTTTCCTGTCGAAGATGTTAATCCTATAAAAACTTTCTATGCTGCAGTATCAAGAAAAGATTTAAATCAATTTCCCACAGGTGGTTATCAGTCTGAAAATGCGTTGAGTAGACGCGAAGCTCTTCTTGGAATGACTATCTGGGGAGCCTATGCTAATTTTGAAGAAAACTTAAAAGGCAGTATAACTCCTGGAAAGTATGCTGACTTTGTTATACTAGATCGGGATATAATGGAAATAGAGACTGATAGAATCCCCTCGGCTCGAGTTGTTGCAACTATTTTGAACGGAGAAATTGTATACAGTACTAGATTTGATAATTAGTTTCATCACTAAGAAGTTTAATTATTAAACAAATATTAAATTTTTACCTCAATTAAATTGTATAATAAACTAATTTGATCTTTTTTAATTAGAAAAACAATTAAATCGATCTATTTATTTAAAAAAAATAATACTTGAGATATATTTGCATAAAATTTTAAACTATGTGTGGTATTGCTTGTATCTTTAATTTTAATAAAAACATAGAGTCTCAAAGGTCAGCTGCTCTTGAGATGTCTAAAAAATTACGTCATCGTGGGCCAGACTGGAGTGGTATATATACATCTAAAAATGCAATTTTAGCTCATGAAAGATTGGCAATTGTTGATCCTACATCAGGTAAACAACCTTTATTTGGGAGTAAAGACAAACTTATACTTGCTGCAAATGGTGAAATCTACAATCATCTTGAATTAAGAAAGAAATTCAGTAATAATTATAAATTCAAAACTAATTCGGATTGTGAAATAATTCTTGCGTTATACGAAAAAAAAGGAGTTGATTTTTTAGACGAGTTAAATGGAATTTTTGGTTTTGCAATTTATGACAGCAAAAAGAATGAATTTTTTATCGCTAGAGATCACATTGGTATCATACCACTTTATATTGGCTGGGATTCAGATAAAACTTTATATGTTGCTTCAGAGTTAAAAGCGCTTGAAGGCACATGTCAAAAAATTGAATCATTTCCTCCTGGTTTTTTTTGGCATAGTTCAAATCCAAAACCTATAAAATGGTATAAAAGAGATTGGACTAATTATAATAAAGTCTCCAACAATGAGACTTCAATAAGTGATCTACATGATGCTCTTGCTAATGCGGTTCATCGCCAATTAATGAGTGATGTTCCTTATGGAGTTCTTCTATCTGGTGGATTAGATTCCTCTATAACATCTGCTTTGGCTAAAAAATTTGCTCCAAAGAGAATTGAAACTAATGATAAAAAAGCTGCATGGTGGCCTCAATTACACTCATTTTCTGTTGGCCTAATGGGATCTCCTGATCTTTTGGCTTCAAGAAAAGTTGCTGACCATATTGGAACTATTCATCATGAAATAATATTTACAATCCAGGAGGGCTTAGATGCTTTGCATGATGTGATTTATCATTTAGAGACATATGATGTAACTACTGTGCGTGCTTCTACACCGATGTTCTTAATGGCTCGAGCAATCAAGTCTCATGGGATAAAAATGGTTCTTTCTGGAGAAGGAGCGGATGAAATATTTGGAGGCTACTTATATTTTCATAAAGCACCTTCAGATCATGAATTTCATCAAGAAACAGTTCGGAAATTATCTAGTTTACACCTATATGACTGTCTAAGAGCAAATAAGTCCCTTGCAGCATGGGGTATAGAAGGTAGAGTTCCATTTTTAGATAAAGAATTTATTGATGTTGCAATGAGATTAAATCCTAAAGATAAAATGATACGCTCAGATAGAATGGAAAAGTGGGTATTGAGAAAAGCCTTTGAAAAATATTTACCCAAGGAAATTGTTTGGAGACAGAAAGAACAATTTTCAGATGGTGTTGGATATAGCTGGATAAATGAACTAAAAAAAGTAGTTAATCAAAAGGTCTCTGATGATGATATGAAAAAATCTTCTTCACGATTTCCTTTAAATACTCCAAAAACTAAAGAAGAATATTTTTATCGATCAATTTTTGAGACCCATTTTTCAAGTGATTCAGCTGCATTAACTGTTCCTTCTTTACCATCAGTTGCTTGTAGTTCTCCAAAAGCACTTGAATGGGATGAAAGTTTTAAGGATAAAAATGATCCCAGTGGAAGAGCAATAATAAATGTTCATGAAGATGCATATGAATAATTTAAATCAATAAATTCTTCAAATTTTTCTTCACATTTTGTGTTGATAACTTAATCTTAGCTTCAACCTTTTTAGGGCTTTAAGAGCAATTGATTGACTATATTTGTATAGAGCAAATTAAGTATAAAATCACAAAAAATTTCATGGCAAAAAATATAACTAATTNAGGATATTCTGCAGATAATATTCAGGCGTTAGAGGGAATGGAACATGTCCGCATGCGACCATCTATGTATATTGGTGATGTAGGGATGAGAGGTCTCCATCATTTAGTTAATGAGGTTGTTGATAATTCAATCGATGAAGCTTTAGTTGGCCATTGTGACACAATAACTGTTACAATCAATGAGGATAATTCTGTCACAACTGAAGATAATGGTAGAGGTATTCCAGTTGGTATGCACAAAAAAGAAGGTGTTTCAGCCCTTGAGGTAGTTATGACTAAAATTGGAGCAGGAGGTAAGTTTGATAAAGATTCTTATAAAGTTTCTGGAGGCCTCCATGGGGTTGGGGTTTCTTGCGTAAATGCTCTTTCTGAGTCTTTAACAGCCACTGTATACAGAGACGGCAAAATATGGGAACAAAAATATGAAAGGGGTGTTCCTAAAGGCCCAGTTTCGTCAATTGGTAAGTCAGATAAAACAGGAACCGTTGTAACTTTTAAGCCAGATCATCAAATTTTCAAGCAGAGTAGGGAGTATAACTATGAAACCTTAGCTCAAAGAATGNGGGAGTTGGCTTATTTAAATAAAGGCATTTCAATAACNCTTATTGATAANCGANATAAAGACTCAAATGATGAATACGTAAGTGAAAAATTTTATTCGGATGAAGGTTTAAAAGAATTTGTAAGATTTCTTGACAGGAACAGAGAACCAATCATAGCTGACGTAATATACATGGAAGTTAATAAAAATGAAATCCCTGTTGAAGTCGCTATGGTTTATAATACTTCTTTTAATGAGAACCTTCATTCATACGTAAATAATATTAATACACATGAGGGAGGGACTCATCTTTCTGGATTTAGACGGGGATTAACTACAACTCTAAAAAAATATGCAGATGCTTCAGGTTTGCTTGACAAACTTAAATTTGAAATTTCAGGAGATGATTTTAGGGAAGGTCTAACAGCTATTGTTTCAGTTAAAGTCAATGAACCTCAGTTTGAAGGGCAAACCAAAACTAAATTGGGAAATAGGGATGTCACCTCAGCTGTTTCTCAATCAGTTTCTCAAATGTTAGAAAATTACCTTGAGGAGCATCCGAATGACGCAAAAGTCATTGTTCAGAAAGTTATTCTTGCTGCGCAAGCAAGACATGCGGCAAGAAAAGCCAGAGAAATGGTCCAAAGAAAAACTGTCATGAGCGGAGGAGGTCTNCCNGGAAAATTAGCTGATTGTTCTGAGCANGATCCACAATTATGCGAAGTCTTTCTTGTTGAGGGAGATTCTGCTGGAGGTACAGCCAAACAGGGTAGAGACCCAAAGTTCCAAGCCATTCTTCCTTTGAGAGGTAAAATCCTTAACGTTGAGAAGGCAATGCAACATAAAGTTTTTGAAAATGAAGAAATAAGAAATATTTATACAGCTTTAGGAGTTTCAATTGGAACAGAGGAAGACAGCAGGGCATTAAATCTAGAAAAGTTGAGATATCATAAGATTGTTATAATGTGCGATGCAGATGTTGATGGAAGTCATATTTCAACACTTATATTGACATTTTTCTTTCGTTATATGAGGGAATTGATAGACTCTGGTTATGTTTACATTGCAACACCTCCATTGTATCTTGTTAAAAAAGGAAATAAAAAAGATTATGCCTGGTCTGATGAGGAAAGAGATAAATTGATGGAAGAAAATGGAACTGGATCAAATATTCAGAGATATAAAGGACTAGGTGAGATGAATGCTGAACAACTTTGGGAAACAACAATGAACCCAGACAAAAGAACCCTTAAGAGAATAGATATTAACTCATTAGGTGAGGCTGACGATGTTTTCTCAATGTTAATGGGAGATGAAGTTCCGCTTAGAAGAGATTTTATTGAAAAAAATGCGATTTATGCCAACATAGACGCATAAATTTTGTATTTCAATGTATAAAAATCTTTTTAGATTTGTCCTAAATTAAATAAAATGAAAGTTACTGTTATAGGTGCTGGAAATGTAGGAAGTTCTTGTGTTGAATATATCGCAATCAAGTCAATTGCTAGTGATATTGTCCTTTTAGATATCAAAGAAGGTCTTGCAGAGGGTAAAGCATTAGACTTAATGCAAACCTCTACAACGTTGGGCTTTAATTCCAGAATTAAAGGGGTAACCAATAATTATAAAGCTACATCTAATAGTGATGTTGTTGTCGTAACATCTGGAGTTCCAAGAAAACCTGGAATGACAAGAGAGGAACTTATTGGAATTAATGCAGGTATTGTTAAATCCGTTGTCACAAGTGTTTTAAAATATTCCCCAAATACAATCATCGTCATGGTTTCAAATCCTATGGATACTATGACTTATTTGACTCTAAAACACACTAAACTTCAAAAAAATAGAGTAATAGGAATGGGAGGTGCACTAGATAGTTCAAGATTCAAAACATATTTATCAATCGCTTTAAATAAACCTGCTAATCAAATTGAAGGAATGGTAATCGGGGGTCATGGAGACACCACTATGATTCCATTATTAAGATTAGCGACCTATAACGGTATTCCTGTTTCAAATTTTCTGTCTGAAAAAGAATTAGATGAAATTTCTTCAGACACCATGGTAGGAGGTGCAACATTAACTAAACTTTTAGGAACTTCAGCATGGTATGCCCCTGGTGCTTCTGTTTCCTATCTTGTAGACAGTATTTTGAATGATAGAAATTTATTAATACCATGCTCAGTTTTATTGGAAGGTGAGTATGAACAGAAAGATATTTGTGTTGGTGTACCCTGTATTATAGGTAAAAATGGTGTTGAAAGTATTCTTGATTTAAAACTCAATCCTGATGAAATGAAAAAGTTTGAAAAGAGTTCTGCTTCTGTTCGAAGTATGAATGATGCTTTAAATAACTTATAATTGTCACTTCATTTTTTTTAATATATTTTGTATAAGTTGTTAAATACTTTCTTAAGCTTTATATTTGCTCGCTTAATTTATATAAAAAAATAAGATGCAGAATAATTCTCTGATTAGAACATTTGCAATTCTTTTTTGTTTCGTTAGTATTTATCAGCTCTCATTTACTTTTATATCTTCTTACCAAGAGAATAAAGCTACAGAGTATGCTAATAATTTAATTTCAGAGGATGATACTGCTGATTATCTTCAGTTAAGGGAAGATACAAAAATTAATTACCTTGATTCTATAGGGCAAATTCCAATATCTTTTTTCACGTCCTATGATGATGCTAAAACAAAAGAGTTAAATAGAGGTCTGGATCTTGAAGGTGGTATTAATGTTATTCTTCAAATATCTGTCAAAGATATTTTGAAAGGTCTTGCTGAAAACTCCAAAGATCCTTCTTTTAATCAAGCACTTGAAAATGCTGATGAGCTTCAAAAACAAACTAATGATCCATACATTGAATCTTTCTTTCAAGCTTTTGAATCATTGTCAGATAATTTAAAACTAGCTTCACCAACTATTTTTGCCAACAGAACTTTAAGTGATGAAATTAATTTTGAAATGCAAAATGAAGAAGTTAAATCTATTTTAGCTGAGAAAGTTGATGAGTCAATAGTATCAGCATTTGAAGTTTTAAGAAAAAGAATTGATAAGTTTGGAGTAACTCAACCTAATATACAAAGATTGGGTAACTCTGGAAGAATACTCGTTGAATTACCAGGAGCTAAGGATGTAGAAAGAATTAAAAATTTACTTCAAAGTACAGCTCAACTTGAATTTTGGGAGACATTTAAAAATATTGAACTGATTGGTTTTTTAGTTCAAGCAGATGAATACCTTAGATCTGTCCAAATCAAGGAAAAGGAAGATTTAAAGGAAAGTTCAATTGATGATCTTCTAGCTGATGTTGAAGCTCAAGACTCTACAATTATCTCTTCAAGCCCTATTCTTGATTTAGTTAAAGGTTATGGTTTTGAAGGTGGTCCTGTGATAGCTAATTTTTCAATCAAAGACAAAGAAAAGGTAATAGGTTACCTCGATAATCCTGAAGTTAGAAAACTCTTACCTAAACAATATAGATATATTCGTTTTATATGGGGGAAACAAGATGAAGATACCAAGACAGTAGGTTTATATGCTTTACGTTCCAATAGAGAAAATTTACCACCACTTAGTGGCGGAGTAGTTGTTGATGCGTTACAAACCTATGATGCTCTTGGAAATCCTGCCGTATCCATGCAAATGAATGCGAAAGGAGCAAGGGTATGGGAGAATATGACTGGGAAGGCATTTAAGGAAGCTACAAATATTGCAATTGTTTTAGATGACATAGTTTATTCTGCTCCTGGAGTTTCCAATGGCGCTATTTCTGGAGGAAGGTCTGAAATTACTGGAGATTTTTCACTGAATGAATCAATTGATCTTGCTAATGTTTTAAGAGCAGGTAAGCTTCCTGCATCTGCTGAAATTATTCAGTCAGAAATTGTTGGCCCATCTCTTGGAAAAGAGGCTATTGAAAGCGGATTGTATTCTTTTATTATAGCTCTAATTCTAGTTTTAATATGGATGATATTTTATTATGGATCATCTGGAATTTTTGCTGATATTGCATTGATATTAAACTTACTTCTTATTTTTGGAGTACTTGCCGGTTTAGGAGCAGTTCTAACTCTTCCTGGAATTGCCGGTATTGTGCTAACAATTGGTATTTCTGTTGATGCAAATGTTTTGATTTTTGAGAGAATCAGAGAAGAAATGAAAAAGGGTAAAGGTGTAAGAAAAGCAATAGCAGATGGATTCAATAATGCTCTTTCATCAATTTTAGATGCTAATAT
>PBWA01000004.1 GCA_002728855.1 Flavobacteriaceae bacterium | reverse complement strand
ATTGCATTAAAAAAATTTAATAAATGGGTTAAGGAGGACAAAAGAGTAAATACAATAATTCTTGAAATAAGAGATGGTTTAACTTTATGTAGAAAAATCTAAAGTTTTCTTTTTATTGAATCTTCAAGATCGTCAACAGTTTCCTTTATTTCATCAAATTCATCTTTAACTTTTTTAGAAATAGAATCCTCTATTCTATTTACATTTGAAGATTTTTGTATTTCAGATTTAATTTCATTGGTGGCATTTCTAATTTGAGTCATTGTCTTTGCTAATGTTCTAGCAATTGATGGAATTTTATCAGCTCCAAATACTAATAGAATTATAAATGAAATGAAAATTATTTCCGCACCGCTTATGAATAAAAACATTTTTGATAAATTATCCTTTTATATTTGCTTTAAATCTTTCAAAATCAGAAGACGCTTCTTTTTTTGGCCAACTATTATTCGATAAATTAACGTCTGCGGTTTCTAAATTTGGATCAACTTTAACTCCAATTAACTCTTTATTACTATGTATTACTTTTCTGACATAGGAATCGTTCTTTCTCCATACCTGGGCTGGATATTTAACAATTTCTGAGGATCCATCAGAGTAACTATACTCAACAATCAATGGCATTACAAGGCCTCCAGGCTTTTCAAATTCAACTTCATAAAAATATTTTGGAGCCTTAATCTCTTTGAGTTCATCACTTGTAAAATTATTATCTAAATATTCTTTTAAAACAGCTGAATTTTCAACTATTTGATCTTTAGAGTCAGATTCATTACTCTTTTCTGGATTCATGAAAAGATATCCTGGAGGTAAATCATCAATAGTCATTCCATATCCAGAAAGCAATTCTTCAACTTCAGAACCAGGATCATTTGTAAGACTATATTTTTTTACATCACTAACTCCAATATCAACATAATCTGTTGTATAAAACCATCCTCTCCAAAACCAATCTAAATCAACAGCAGATGCATCTTCCATAGTTCTAAAAAAATCTTCAGGTGTAGGATGTTTGAACATCCATCGTCTAGAATATGTTTTAAATGCATGATCAAATAATTCTCTTCCCATGATTGTTTCTCTCAGAATATTTAATGCAGTGGCGGGTTTACCATAAGCATTAGGTCCCAGTTGATAAACATTTTCTGGATTAGACATTATTGGAGAAAGAAAATCCTGATTTCCTCCCATATATCTTGTAATACTAGAAGGAGAGCCTCTTCTTGAAGGATATGAACTAAGACCTCCTAAAGAAATAGGATAATTTTTTCCAAATTCTTGTTCAGTAATATATTGCATAAAGGTATCTAAACCTTCATCCATCCAACCCCACTGCCTCTCATCAGAGTTAACGATCATAGGGAAAAAATTATGTCCTATTTCATGAATAATAACACTAATCATTCCAAATTTTGTCCTGTCTGAATATGAACCATCTTTTTCCGGTCTGCCATAGTTCCAACAAATCATTGGATACTCCATTCCTTGATTTTTTGAGTGTACTGAAACCGCTTTAGGGTAGGGATAATCAAAAGTAAAATCAGAATAAGTAATTAAACTTTGAACAACTGCTTTTGTTGAATATTCCTCCCATAGAGGATTTCCCTCTTTTGGATAAAGAGAAACAGCCATAGATTTTTTATTACCAATCTTAACAGCTTGCATTTCCCAAATAAATTTTCTTGAAGAAGCAAAAGCAAAATCACGAACATTTTTGGCTATAAATTTCCATGTCTTTTGCTTTTTTGAAAATTGTTTTTCATTTTCTATTGCATCCTCTTGAGTAACGATTATTACAGGTTTGTCAAAACTGTTTTGAGCTTGTTTATATAGAGAATATTTTTCTCTGCTTAATACTTCTTTAGGATTCTGTAGGGCTCCTGTAGCTTCCACAATATGATCAGCAGGAACAGTCAAATTAACCTGATAATTTCCAAAATTTAAGGCGAACTCCCCATCTCCCCAAAACTGAAGATTTTGCCACCCCTCAACATCGTTATAAACAGCAAGTCTAGGGAAAAATTGAGCGATCACATATAACTTATTACCATCTTCAGGAAAATATTCATATCCAGATCTGGCACGGTTTTTTACATGATCATTTATATTATACCACCATTTAATAGAGAAATTAAATTGCTCACCAGTTTTTATAGCTCTTGGCAGGTCTACTCTCATCATAGTCATATTAATATTAAATTTCAGTGGATTACCATTAATATCTCTGACCCATTCAATATTAAATCCGCCATCAAAGGGTTCTGTCATATAGTTAGAGACAAATTCCTCAACTCTCATCAATGGCTGAGCCCCTTCTCCATCTTTGATAAGTGCAGGTGAATCTTTTTTTCTTATATTTTGATCTAATTGAACCCACAAGTAGGTTAATTCATCTGGAGAATTATTTGTATATGTTATTTTTTCCTCTCCATATAGACGAGAATTTTCATCATCTAATACAATATCCATAACATAGTCAACTTGTTGTTGATAATAATCTTTTCCAGGTTTTCCAGAAGCTGTTCTGTAACTATTTGGAGTTGAAAATTCATTGTAAAGTTGTCTGAATTTATTATTATTAATATGTCCTTTTTGAGAATTTTCTTGATTTTTTTCCTGAGATAATATCACGTTAGGTTGGGTAAAAAATGTCACTGAGAGTATTAAAATCTTTAGTCTATTCATTTATATAAAATTTTGATCGGTTAAAATACAAAATTTAAGGTTTCAAAATTATTTTTATTTATCATCTTAAACTATTTTAAATTAATTCTATAAATATTATCATATATATCAAATAAAAAACTTTTTCTTGAATCTCCATTTTGAAAATGAAATATATTTTTTTGCTCTGAAATAAAATCGAAAAGTATTGTGTTTTTTATCTGAATCGATTTAGGTATAGAATCAAACAAAACTTCTGTGTAACATACAACTACATCATTGACATATTCCCTGCCGATAAAAATATTGTTAAGAACCTTTCCATTTTCTATAAATTTTAGATGGTTTCCTATATAATTACTAACTAAACTATCAATAAGAATTTTATCGCTGTCTGGAGACAGTTTTAAAACATCGTTGTAATTAAGATTTAATGCGTTTTCTAGATCATCAATAAAAATTTGAGAAATTACCTGAATAGATTTTTTCTCCTGAACAAATTCAGCTACTGAAGTGCTCACATAAAACTTATGACTATTTGTATTTGTAAATAGAATTAAAAAAAATAATTTTTTAATTAAATAAAATGTCTTCATCAGAATAGAATAGTTAATTATAACTGATTCTTGTAATTTTTACTTTCACTAATTAAAAAATCAATAAGTTGAAACTGTTGACTTACTTGTAATAACTTTTGTGAAGGTAGTTTAGAATCAACATATTCTAAAAATCCTATTATTTGATCTTGCTTTAAATTTAGGTCATTTACAAAAAAATCATCTGTGAATACGAATGGTAGCACCTCGCTAGGTTTGAGCATTTGTTTTTGATCTTGATTTTTAGACCCAATTATAGATGAGATCAATTTGGCAATATTTATAAAATTTAATCCATCACTAAATTGTCTATCATCAGTTAAAGTATTTATAATCTTAGTTGATTTATCAAAAACATAATCATATCCTTTGAATTCCTCTTCTTTTAGGTCTAGAAACTTATCTTGATTGTCAGGCGTTATTACCACTTCCTCAAGCTCAGTAATCTTTTCATTTATAGAAACGATTAATCTCTTGCTATTTAAAATTTGTTCAGTAATCTTAACAGATTTAATCTGGTATTGAACGGATGAAAAAATAATCTCATCATTTAAATCAACATCAATATCAAACTCACCATTTGCATCAGTAATTGTATTTGTCTGAGCTGTATTATTGACAACATTCGCTGCAACTACATTTATGTTTCGATAGATTAACTTACCCTTAATAGGAACTCTATCTTGAGAGAACAAAATTAGATTGATTAACAAAAAAATTGATGTGGTTAATTTTTTCATACATTAAAGATAGTAATGAGATGAATTTTTTTTTAGTAATTCAGTTATTTTTCTTTAAATAAGTTAACTTTTAGAATATTTTTCTGAAAATGTTAAATAGAATAGTAATTTTTTTCATTGTAATTATGACAGGATCTTGCAAAACTGAAAAAGATCAATCAGATTATGTAGTTTGGGAAAATTATCTTGGTGACAAAGGAAGAACTCACTATTCAGAACTTAATCAAATTAACATAAATAATATATCTGATTTAGAGGTTGCATGGATATATAGTTCTGGAAATATCGGTAAAAATAATACCTCTCAAATCCAATGTAGTCCAATAGTTGTTGATGATATTTTGTATGGAACTGATCCGTCTTTATCTTTATTTGCATTAGATGCAAAGACTGGAAAAGAAATATGGAAATTTGATCCAAAAAACTCTAATTCAAATGGATTAGGCGTCAACAGAGGAGTAATTTTTTGGGATGATAATGAAGATGGAATGATTATTTACTCTAAAGGAATATATTTATATGGAATAGATGCGAAAACTGGGAAAATTGAAAAAAAATTTGGAGAAAATGGTAGAATAGATCTGCGAAAAAATTTAGGCAGAGATTATAAAGATCAATTTGTCTTATCTAATACTCCAGGAGTGATTTATAAGAATTTGTTAATTCAAGGAACAAGAGTAAATGAGGGCCCTGGTGCCTCTCCTGGTCATATAAGAGCATATGATTTACATACCGGAAAATTATCATGGATTTTTCATACAATTCCAATGCCTGAAGAATATGGTTATGAGACATGGCCAAGGGATGCATGGAAATATGCTGGTGGAGCAAATTCATGGGCTGGAATGGCATTAGATGAAAATATGGGGATAGTATATATTCCAACAGGTTCAGCTTCATACGATTTTTATGGAGGAGATCGAAAAGGAGAAAATTTATTTGCAAATAGTTTGATTGCTATTAATGCTAAAAATGGCAAACGAATATGGCATTTTCAGTTTGTCCATCATGATTTGTGGGATAGAGATCTTCCCTCACCTCCAAATTTAGTTACAATTAAGAAAGATAATAATTCAATTAAAGGTGTTGCCCAAGTAACAAAATCGGGTCATGTTTTTGTTTTTAATCGAAAAAATGGTGAACCAATTTTCCCTATTGAGGAAAAAATAGTTCCAAAGTCAAATCTCAAAGGAGAGGAATCTTGGCCAACTCAACCATATCCCACAAAAATTCCTCCTTTTGCAAGACAAGAATTTAAGGAAAATATGATTAATGACATGTTTGGAGATGTAAAAGCAAATATTGAAGATTTTGTGAAAGAAACATATCACAGCCAAAAAACATTAAAAGAACAATGGCATTCATTAAATTCAAGACAATATACTCCTCCAAGTGAAAAAGGCAATATAATGTTTCCTGGTTTTGATGGTGGTGCAGAATGGGGAGGTGCTGCATATGATCCAAAGAGTGGATGGCTGTATGTAAATTCTAATGAAATGCCCTGGATGTATAGAGCAAAAAAAAATAAATTAACAAAGCCTAAAAAAATTGGTGAATCAGTATTCCAACAATATTGCCTGAGATGTCATAATAAAAGCTATGAAAAAAATAACAATATACCTCAGCTAATTAATTTGAAAAATAAAATTAATTTTTATGATTTAGAAACAATTATAAAAAAAGGGAAAGGAAGTATGTCAGGTTTTCCTAAGATAAGTAATACTGAAATTAGAACTCTAGCAGCATATTTATTAGATGAAGATTCAATCAATTTATCTTCTAAAGAACTTAAAGAAATTGATTTCAAATTATCAC
The DNA here is from genome assembly GCA_002728855.1 of Flavobacteriaceae bacterium. Lineage (GTDB taxonomy): Bacteria > Bacteroidota > Bacteroidia > Flavobacteriales > Flavobacteriaceae. The sequence goes on along the minus strand of PBWA01000004.1, from coordinate 66,525 downwards.
CATATGGATTGGATAGTTTTGGTAGATTTTTAGATGAAAATGGTTATCCAGCAGTAAAACCTCCTTGGGGAACGCTAAATGCGATAGACTTAAATAAAGGTGAGATAATTTGGCAAATCCCATTGGGGGAATATAAGGAACTTACCGAAATGGGGATCCCAATAACTGGAACAGAAAATTATGGTGGACCAATTGTTACAAAAGGAGGTTTATTGTTTATTGGCGCAACTAAAGACGAAAAATTTAGAGCTTTTAATAAGTTTACAGGTGAAAAAGTATGGGAGAAAAATTTACCTGCTGGAGGTTATGCTACGCCAATAACTTATCAAATAGATGGAAAACAATTTGTTGTTATTGCAAGTGGAGGAGGTAAAATGGGAACTCCATCAGGAGATTACTATGTTGCATTTTCATTAAAAAAATAAATGATAATTAAAAAGATAAAAGCGGAGAAAACATTCGAACTTAGGCATCCTATTTTAAGAAAGGGGTTACCTCTAAATAGCTGTAAATTTGAAAATGATACTAATTCAAAGTCACTTCATCTAGGTGCATTTGAGGGTAATAAATTAATTGGTGTGATTAGTGCGCTCCCAAATAAATGCAATTTTTTTCATAAAAAAAAAGCTTATCAGATAAGAGGATTGGCAGTTTTAGAAAAATATAGACGAAAGGGAATTGCATCAGCTTTAATTGAAAAAACAGAAATTATCCTAAAAGAAAAATATTTAATTGATTTAATCTGGCTTAATTCAAGAATAATAGCTTCAGAGTTATATCTGAAAAGTAACTATATATCCTATGGAGAGCCATTTGATATTAAAATTTCCGGCACTCATCAAAGATTTTATAAATTTTTAGATTTGAAATTTATTGAAAAGTAAATAAATTAGTAAATCAAATTTTTTTATGGGTAAAGGAGACAAAAAAACTAAAAGAGGGAAAATAATCAATAAAAGCTATGGGGTTCTTAGAAAGAGAAAAAAAAACAAAGTTAAATCTAAGGCTTTAAAACAAAAGAAATAAAACTTCAAATTAGCGAACAAAAACCGGTTCAGATTCCAATTGAGTATACTTTTCACTGTAAGTATATCCCTCGTAATTAAATCCTAAAAGTGATTTATAATCAACAATATCATTATCAATTATGTACCGAACCATCAGTCCTCTAGCTTTTTTCGCATAAAAAGAGATTATTTTTAGCTTTCCATTTTTATAATCTTTAAACTTTGGAGAAATTATTTTGGCCTTCAATGAACTTTTATCAACAACTGAAGAGTACTCTTCACTTGCCAAATCAATAAATAATTCTGTTTCACTTAACTCTGAATTCAAACTATCAGTCACCTTTTTCCTCCAAAAATCATATAAGTTTTTATCATTTCCCACTGCAAAATTGGTTCCCATCTCTAATCGATATGGTTGAATCAAATCAAGCGGTTTTAATACACCATACAATCCTGATAAAATTCTTAATCTGTTATTCATTTTTTTTAGTTTATCTAAAGAAAGGGATCCAGAGTCAATTCCTTTGTATACATCTCCATCGAAAAAATATATAGAGGGTGTTGAATTATTTTTATTAAATGGAGTTTTAAAATTTTGATTTCTTTCCCAATTTAAAGAAGCTAAGTTTGATGAAATTTTTAATAATTTCGAGAGATCATTAGCAGATTTTTTTTTCAAAGAATAGTTTATCTTAAGAGCTTCATTTATAAAACATGGCTGAGTAAATTTAGCTTCAGGAATACCTGATTTTATCTTTAAGGACTTAGCTGGAGAAATTATCATTTTCATTTTACAGTCTTTTTATCAAAAATAAAAGTATTTAAAATGAAATACAACATATAATTATGCTTAAATTATTTTTTTTTATGGACAGCATAATTTTTCCATTTTGAAAGTAGTTTTGCAAATTCATCTGGAAGATCAGAATCAAATTCTAACCATTTATCTGACTTAGGATGCCTAAAGCCTAAGGTTTTTGCATGAAGTGCTTGACCAGGAAGAATTGAAAAGCAATTATTTACAAATTGTTTGTATTTTGAAAAAGTAGTCCCCTTTAAAATCATATTGCCTCCATATCGTATATCATTAAACAAAGTATGCCCTATATGTTTTAGGTGAACTCTAATTTGGTGAGTCCTACCAGTTTCCAATTCACATTCAATTAATGTTACATAACCTAATCTTTCAATAACTTTATATTTTGTAATAGCTTTTTTACCATAATCCCCATCTGGAAAGACTCCCATTTGAAGTCTATTTTTTAAACTTCTACCAATATTACCTTCAATTTTACCATTCTCATTTTTAACATCTCCCCAAACCAAAGCAAGATATTTTCTACTTGATATTTTATCATGAAATTGTTGTGTTAAACTAATCATTGATTCTTCAGTTTTAGCAATAACCAATAATCCACTTGTATCTTTATCAATTCTATGAACTAGTCCGGGTCTGTTATCTGAATTCATAGGTAATTTGTTAAAATAATTTATTAATCCATTTAATAATGTGCCAGAATAATTTCCATGTCCTGGATGAACTACCATTCCAGCTTTTTTATTTACAACTAAAATTTCATTATCCTCATAAATAATTTCAATTTTAATATCTTCTGGAATTAAAAGGTTTTCATGGGGTGGATGAGAAAATAGAATTTTAATAGTATCTCCTTTTTTTACTTTATAATTGCATTTAACAATCTTATCATTAACAATAATATTTCCAGTTTTTGCTGCTTTTTGAATTTTATTCCTTGTAGCATTCTCAATGCGATTCATTAAAAATTTATCTACTCTTAATGGATTCTGTCCTGAATCAACTAAAAAATGGAAATGTTCGTATAATTCATCTTCTTGAAATATCTCGTCAAATTTATCGCTAATTTGATTTTTTTCCATTGCCTAAAACTAAATCAATCTTGGATGTTTTTGGTAATAAATCTCCTGGTAAGATTTTTTTATTATCGTAAAGAATCTCTAAAACCATATTCCTTCCAATGTTATCTCTATAAAATATTTCACCCAGTTCAAAACCTACTGATTTTAATTTTGTCTCAGCATTTCTTTTTGTTATTTGAATTACATTAGGAACGCTTATTTTTCTGTATCCAGATGGATTAATAGTTAAATAAATTTTTCTATTTTCCTTTACATAATCACCTGCCTTAGGAATTTGTTCTAAAATACTGAGCGGAGAAAAGTTAGGACTGAATTTTGAAGAGTCCAAAACTTCAAATCTAAGGTTATTTTTAACTATGATTTTCTTTGCATCATTTATTAAAATACCACTTAAATTTGGCACTTTCTCTAAATCATTATGATTAGTAAAAAATTTCAAAAAAGTTAATAATAGGTAGCAAAAACAAACAAATCCAAGAAAGGCAAGGGCTAGATGAAATAGAAAAGTCCTACTAAAAAAAAATCGCATAAATACAATAGTCCAATTACTGTAAATATAATAAATAGCTTGTTTTAATGATTAATTTTAAATGCAATACCTTTGCTTTAATTAAAGTTTGATGAGTAAAAAAATCGTAGGAATTGCCATGGGTGGATTCTCTTCTGAAAAAAAAATCTCAATCAGAAGTGGAAATGAAGTCTATAATAATTTAGATAAAGATAAGTGGGAAGTATACAAAATAGAGATCAGTTCAAACGATTGGTTTGTTACATATGAAAATAAAAAATCATTAATCGATAAAAGTAATTTTAGTTTTTATAAAGAAAATAAAGAACTACATTTTGATGTTGTTTTTAATGCTATTCATGGATCACCTGGTGAAGATGGAAAACTTGCTAAAATTTTAGAATCTTTAAATATCCCTTTTACAAGTTGCAACAGTAAATCAGCTGTCATTACATTTAATAAAAAAAAATGCGTCGATTATGCAAAAAAAAATAATGTTTTAACTGCAAAATCTATATTAATCAAAAAAAATCAAAAAATAGATACTGAAAAATTGATTAAAACTATTGGAATTCCATGTTTTGTTAAACCAAATTCATCTGGAAGTAGTTTTGGTGTAAGTAAAATTACAGAAAAGGATAAATTAAATGATGCAATCAGATTAGCCTTTAAAGAAGATAAAGAAATAATTGTTGAATCAGAACTCAAGGGTGAAGAGGTCTCTGTAGGGCTCTATAAAAATGAGGATGAAATTATTACTCTTCCAATAACTGAAATAGTTTCAGAAAAAGATTTTTTTGATTATGAAGCTAAATATCAGGGTAAAGCAGAAGAAATTACTCCTGCTAATATATTAGAGGAAACGAAAAAAATTATTAATAAAATCTCCATAGATCTATATCAAAAATTAAATTTAATTGGTGTTGTTAGAATTGATTTTATAATCGTTAATGATAAACCACATCTTTTAGAGATTAATACTGTTCCAGGTCTTACCAAGGAAAGTATAATCCCAAAGCAACTTAATGCGGCAAATATTTCAAATAAAGACCTTTTTGAATCCATGCTTTTACTAGCTTTGAATGAAAACAAAAAATAAACTGATGAAAATTGCTATTTTTCCAGGTTCATTTGATCCCATAACTCTAGGGCACCTAGATATTGTAAATAGAGGAATAAAGTTGTTTGATAAAATTATTATCGGAGTTGGTTCAAATGCTGAAAAAAAATATATGTTTTCAATTGCAAAAAGAATAGAGTTTATAAAAAAAATATTTGCTAAAGTTCAATCAGTTGAGGTGGAAAGTTTTGAGGGATTGACTATAGATTTCTGTAAGAAAAAAAATGCAAATTTTATTTTAAGAGGAGTAAGAAATCCTGGAGATTTTGAGTTTGAAAAAACAATTGCATTAACAAACAGAAAACTTTCAGGTATAGAAACNGTTTTTTTANTGACATCTCCAAGTACCTCCTNCATTAGNAGTAGTATAGTAAGAGAAATTATTGCTAACAAAGGAGAATATAAACATTTAGTTCCTGAGGATCTTAAATTTTAATTTTTAATTAAAATTTATAAGATTTCCTTAATTAAAACCTCAATATTTTTATAAACATTTTTCATGACCGATTGAATTTCATCTTTATCTTTCCAAACAGCTCTTTCAATCCCCTCAGTTAATTGGGGAACTAGTTTTCCACTATATGAAGTTTTCATTAAATACCAGTATGTTTTCTTAAGTTTATATTTAGTGTTTCTTTTAAAAATATGATAAGTTATTGGAAGTGGTTTTTTTACAATTAAATCTTTTACTGAAGTTTCTTCCTCAACTTCTCTAACAGCGGCATCAATAATAAGTTCATTTTTACGCATTCTACCCTTTGGAAGATCCCATTTTTTATTTCTATAAATAAATAAGAATTGATTTAATTCATTAATCACCAGTCCTCCTGCAGCTTCTACTATTGGAAAAAGTTTATTGAAATGCATTATAAGTTTTTCTTTTTTGGAATGATATAAGATGACTGAACTTATACTTTTTTTCTTTAAAGCTGAAATAATTTTCTCTGCAACAGAAAATTTTATGTAAAAAAGAGGACAGCTGTCATCGTTTTTAATTATCTCTGTAGATAAAATAATAGGTTTTTGATTAAAAAAAACTTTATACATTTACATTAATGGTTTATGATCGCGACATAGCAATACAAACAGCAAAATATCTTCTACAAATAAATGCAATAAAATTGAATACTAAAAATTNTTTTCAATGGGCAAGTGGTTGGAAATCTCCCATTTATTGTGACAATAGGCTAGCATTATCCTTTCCTGAAATAAGAAGTTATTTAACAGAATCAATTGCTGATCAAGTTAATTCAATTTATAGTGATCAAAATATTATTGCGGGGGTAGCGACTGGGGCAATCGGAATAGGAGCACTAGTAGCAAATAAACTAGATTTACCTTTTGTATACGTAAGACCTGAACCAAAAAAACATGGAAGAAAAAATCAAATAGAAGGGCTGATTGTAAAAAATAAAAATGTAATAGTTGTTGAAGATCTTATATCAACTGGTATGAGTAGCTTGAATGCAGTAAATACTCTTAAAGAAAGTGGTATGAATGTTAAAGGAATGATTTCAATTTTTACTTATGGTTTTAATTTTACAGTTGAAAAATTTAAATCTGAAAAATTACAAGTCAATTCCCTATCTGATTATGAAACTTTGATTAAACAAGCTTTAAAAGATGGATATATCTCGTCAAATCAAATTGAATTATTAAGTTCATGGAGAAAAAATCCCTCAAAATGGTTAAACGATTAGTAGATCATCTTTACTGAAGAATCAGAAAATACAATTATTTCTTTTTTTTCATTTTCAAGAATCAGTTTACCATTAAAATCAATTCCCTTAATAGTAGCATTGAAAAATTTATTATTCAACTCAAACCTAGAAAGTTGATTTCTANAGAAAAGTAATTTTTCGTAATCTTTTATTATACTTCTTTTATTCATGNTTTTACATAATTTAAATGATTCAATTAAAGAATCTAACAATAAATCTAAGACAAGTTCTGTATCAAATTTTTTCTTAGTCAGATTATATAGAGAACTGGCGCCATTAATATTTTTGAAATCAGTTTGATTAACATTTAGGCCAATCCCTATAATTGAAGCTATTATGACATCACCTTTGATATAATTTTCAATTAAAATTCCACAGATTTTCTTATTATCTGACAAAATGTCGTTAGGCCATTTCAAACTCAAATTTGGAATATCAATTTTTTTTAAAGCATTTGCGATTGCACATGAAACTATACAATTAATCATAAATTGATCGGTTCCCTTCAAAGACTCAAATACCTTAAAAAAACTAAAGGTCAAGTTTTTCCCAGGTTCAGAGAGCCATGTATTGTTTTTTTGCCCTCTCCCCTTTGTCTGTTCGTTTGCCAAAATTAAATCACCATCTACACATGACTTTTCATCATATTTATCCTTCAACCAATCATTTGTAGAGGTTATGGCATCAAGTTTGATTATATTGAATTTGAACATTAATTCAAGTGTTTGAAACTTAAAAAGTAATAAATTTGTAAAATTAAAGCATTAAATGATAAAACTTAACTCTAATCTAAAAGAACTAATTGAATCAATCATTTCTGGAATTAATAAAGTCAAAGGTGATGATATAAAATTACTTAATTTTGAAAGTATAGATAACTCAATTTGTTCATATTTTATTTTGTGCTCTGGAACTTCAAATACGCATGTAACTGCAATAACTGGTTCTATAAAAAAAAATGTNAGCAAAAAGATAAAAGAAAAACCTTATCATATTGAAGGGCTTGAAAATTCAGAGTGGGTTCTTCTAGACTACATCAATGTTGTTGTTCATGTTTTTCAAAAACATGTAAGAGAATTCTACGATCTTGAATCACTATGGGGTGATGCCAAGATTAAAAAAATTGCTTCTACTTAATAATAAAATGGCGAAAAAAAATAATCAGGAAAAACCAACATTTAACTCATACTGGATTTATGGGTTAATTATTTCCATCCTCATCGGTATGAGTATGTTTGGAGGTGATAGTAAATGGCAAAATCTTAAAAAAACAGATATTTCAAATTTCGAGAAATTCCTTATGAATGGTGATGTTGAAGAAGTTATTGTAATAAATAAAAATCTAGCAAGAGTTACCATTAATCAAAATGCAATTGTAAAAAGCGAGCATAATTCAATTAAATCAAGAAACTTTCTAGGTCAAGAAAATTTAGAGGGTCCTCACTATCAATTTGAGGTTGGAAATCTTGAACTTTTCCAAAGAAAATTAGAAAAAGCTGAGGAGAATGGNATCGTGTTTAGATATGAATTCCAGACAATTGAAAATAGATGGATGGATATGATTATCAGTTTTGTTCCTATAATAATAATAATTGCTGTATGGATTTTTCTGATGAGAAGAATGTCAGGAGGTTCTGGGGGAGCTGGAGCGCAAATTTTTAATATAGGTAAATCAAAAGCTAGGCTTTTTGATCAAAACACTAACGTAAGAACATCTTTTAAAGATGTTGCTGGCTTAGAAGGGGCTAAAGAAGAGATTCAAGAGATTGTGGATTTTTTAAAAAATCCACAAAAATACACAAAATTAGGTGGCAAAATACCTAAAGGAGCTCTATTAATTGGTCCTCCTGGAACTGGCAAAACTCTTCTTGCGAANGCAGTCGCTGGTGAAGCTAAAGTACCTTTCTTTTCTCTCTCTGGTTCAGATTTTGTTGAAATGTTTGTTGGCGTTGGTGCTTCCAGAGTTAGAGATCTCTTTAAACAAGCAAAGGATAAATCACCTGCAATAATATTCATTGATGAGATAGACGCTATTGGAAGGGCTCGAGGAAAAAATAATTTTACTGGGTCTAATGATGAAAGAGAAAATACCCTCAATCAGTTATTAACGGAAATGGATGGGTTTGACACTAATACTAATGTCATTGTTGTTGCTGCGACTAATAGAGCTGATGTTCTAGATAAAGCTCTAATGCGAGCAGGAAGATTTGATCGGCAAATATATGTTGATCTTCCGGACCTAAATGAACGCAAAGAAATTTTTCAAGTTCACTTAAAACCATTAAGAGTAACTAAAACTCTCGATGTAGATTTCTTAGCAAAACAAACACCTGGTTTTTCTGGAGCTGATATAGCAAACGTTTGTAATGAATCTGCACTCATAGCGGCAAGGAAAAGTAGAAAATCCGTTGGTAAACAAGATTTTCTAGATGCAGTAGACAGAATTGTTGGAGGGCTTGAAAAAAAGAACAAAATAATAAGTGAAGAAGAAAAAAAGACAATTGCTTTTCATGAAGCTGGTCATGCAACAGTCAGTTGGTTGTTAAAATATGCTGCTCCATTAGTTAAGGTGACTATAGTGCCAAGAGGACACTCTTTGGGAGCTGCATGGTATCTTCCTGAAGAGAGATTAATTCTTAGAACTGAACAAATGCTAGATGAAATGTGTGCTGCACTTGGGGGAAGAGCAGCTGAAAAAATCATGTTTAACAAAATTTCAACTGGAGCTCTAAGTGATCTAGAAAAAGTAACAAGGCAAGCCAGAGCTATGGTTTCAGTCTATGGACTTAATTCTACTTTAGGAAATATAACATATCATGATTCCTCTGGCCAATCTGATTATAACTTTACAAAGCCATATTCAGAAAAAACTGCACAAAAAATAGATGAAGAAATTTCATCTATAATCGAAAGACAATATAAACGAGCCTGTGAAATATTGAAGAAAAACAAAGCTAACTTGATTAAATTAGCTGAAAGACTACTTGAAAAAGAAGTTATTTTTAAAGATGATTTAACTACTATTTTAGGTAAAAGACCATTTGAAACTGATGAAAATTCAAACGCTGGTAAAAAAACTAGTAAAAGTTGATAAATTAAAGTGAGTTTTTGGAACATTTTTTCTAGAAAGAAAAAAAAAACAGAGAAATCTAAAGAGAAAAGTCCATTTCTCCCTCAAATAAAAGATCCAATCGAAATTTTGTTTGCTAAAAATTTCACAAAAAAAGGAGGTAGATTCATTTTTTGTGAAACTGCTTCTGAATTAAATAATAATTTTAATAATATTTTAGATGAAAACAAGTGGACGGAAAAAAATATTTTTTGTAATAATGAAAATCTAATTTTAAAATTTGGTTTAAGCTTTAATTCTTTTAATTTAGAATTAAATAAATCAAATGTTTTTTTTACCACATGTGAATACCTCATTGCTAACAAGGGGAATATCTTAGTAAGCAATAATCAATTAAAAAATTTTAAACTTAATGAACTACCAATAAACTTAATTGTCTTTTCAAGCATTAATCAAGTTGAAAGTGATGTCAGCGCGGGTATGACTAAACTAAAAAATAAATATAAAAATAAGGTGCCCTCAAACATCACGACATTAAAGCCGAAAAAATTAATTGAAGAAAATGATTTTTTATCCTACGGTAATAGTGCCAAAAATATATATTTGTTATTGCAAGATGAGTAATTAATGAAAGAAATTTTTATAAGGGCTCTTTCCGGGTCAGTTTATGCCTTTGCAATTGTTGGATCTCTTCTCTTTAATGAATTTATTTTTTATGTAATATTGTTTTTATTCGTTGGTTTGACAGTCTATGAATTTCAAAAATTAATTAATGATAAATCTATTCTCCCTTATGTTTTTTTAATTATTCTATGGGGGTCTCTTGTTTTGTTAGATTATAAATTTAAATATTATTTTAAATTTTTATTATTTCCTACCATATTGACACATATTATGCTACTCCTTTGGTTATTTAAAAAATCTGAATTAATAAAAAAAAAATATTTTAAAAATTTTTTAAGTATTTTTTATATAACACTATCTGGTTTTTTTATTATTTTTTTGACAACGTATAACGAACAATATAATCCATACATATTAATAGTTTTATATATGCTTACTTGGGTTAATAATACATTTGCATATATTATAGGAACTTTGTTTGGGAAAAAATTAATCTTTAAAAGTATTTCTCCAAAAAAATCATGGGAAGGTCTTCTAGGTGGAATTGTTTTCTGTTTTTTTGCCTACTACCTCATGATTCATTATAATTTTCCGCTACAAAAAAAATTAATCCTACTGATTACAATTTGCACCCCTATTTTGAATTTTTATGGAGATCTAATTCAATCCAAATTTAAACGACTTGCAAAAGTTAAAAACAGTGGAACAATAATACCTGGCCATGGAGGTTTTTATGATCGAATGGACAGCATATTATTTACAGCCCCATGGATTTATTTGATTCTTTTAATTTATTAGTATGTTTCACAAAGAAGGATTTAAAATAATAATTATTACTTTTTTATTAACTAGTGTGTTGTGCATTTTCGCTGAGTATTTTATTGAAAATGATATTTTAAGCAAATTTTTACAAATAGTTTTTTTATTAATACTTATATTAATCCTACAATTTTTTAGAAATCCAAAAAGAATAACTGAACTTAATGAAAACAATATAATAGCTCCTGCAGATGGTAAAATTGTGATAATCAAAGAGGTTTATGAAGAAGAGTACTTTAAAGAAAAAAAAATACAAGTCTCTATTTTTATGTCTCCATTAAATGTTCATGTTACTCGATATCCAATGAGTGGAAAAGTTGTTTTTAGTAAATATCATCCAGGAAAATATTTAGTTGCATGGCATCCAAAATCATCTAAACTGAATGAGAGAACTTCAATTGTTTTAAAAAATGATTCTATGGGTGAAATATTGTACAGACAAATAGCAGGAGCACTTGCAAGAAGAATTGTAAATTACGCAAAAAAAGATCTTTATGTTGTTCAAGGAGAGGATGCAGGATTTATAAAATTTGGCTCAAGAATAGATCTTTTCTTGCCAATTAAATCGAATGTTAATGTATCAATTGGTCAGAAGGTCCAAGGCGGAATTACAGTTATAACGTCAAAATTTTCTTAAGCTAATTTAGATAGTGCTTTTTTTAGTAATGATATTTTAAGTTCAATATCATTCTTTTTCTTTTTTTCCATATCAACTACTTTTTTTGGAGCGTTTGATGTAAATTTTTTATCAGAGAGCTTTTTTTCGACTGAATTAAGAAAACCAATCGAGTAATCTAATTCTATTTTAATTTTTTTCTTTTCATTTTCTTGATCAATTTTAATGAATGATGATGAAATAAAAAATTCTATATTTCCTGTATGAAATGAAATATAATTTTCATTCTTTATGTGTTTATATTCTTCAATACTTTCTATACCTCCCATCTTTTTAATAATCTCAATGTATTTAGGATTAATTTTAGAAGAAGATTTTAATTTAAGTTTCTGCTTAAATCCAATGGATTTTTCTTTTCTAAAATTTCTAATTGCCACAATAATTTTTTTCACTAATTCAAAGTCGTCAATTATCTTTTTGTCATAAGAATCAACCTCAGGCCAAGAAGAATTAATTAAGGCTTGATCGGTCTCCCTTTTTGAAATCAAATGCCAAAGTTCCTCAGCTATAAAAGGCATAAAAGGAGATAAAAGCTTAAGATTTGTCTCAAAGATTTCTTTAATTTCATTTTTCGTTTTTTCATCAATTAAATTATTTTGATTGGGTTTAACGACCTCAAGAAACCATGAGCAAAATTCTTCCCAAATAAATTTATAAATTGTCATCAGAGCATCAGAAATTCTATACTTGGCAAAATGATACTCTACTTTCTCAATAATTTTGTATGATAAATTCTTAAACCAATCAATTGCAATAATATTTATTTCATCGGATTTTAAAGATTTTTCAATTTTCCATCCATCAAATAATCTGTATGCATTCCATATCTTATTAGCAAAATTTTTTCCTTGTTTACATAAAGTTTCATCAAAAAGTAAATCATTTCCTGCATTTGAACTCAGCATTAATCCAACTCTTACAGCATCTGCCCCATATGTTTTAATCAATTTTACAGCATCAGGAGAATTGCCAAGTTGCTTTGACATTTTTCTCCCCATTTTATCCCTAACAATTCCAGTGAAATATACATTTGAAAAGGGTTTTTCCTTCCTAAATTCATATCCGCTTATTATCATTCTCGAAACCCAAAAAAATATAATGTCTGGACCAGTCACAAGATCTTGTGTAGGATAATAATAATTGATCTCAGGGTTATCAGGATTTAAAATTCCATCAAATACTGAAATTGGCCAAATCCATGATGAAAACCATGTGTCTAGCACGTCGTTATCCTGCTCCAGGTCATCCATACTTAATTTAGGATTCTTTGTTTTTTTAATCGCTTCCTCTAAAGCAATTTCCTTTGAGCTTGCAACTACATAATTACTAAAATCTTTACCATAATAATAAACTGGAATTTGATGCCCCCACCATAATTGTCTAGATATATTCCAATCTTTTATATTTTCCATCCAATGCTTGAAGGTATTAACAAATTTCTCTGGAACTAATTTAATATCATGGCTTTTTAAAACTGAATTTATGGCTGGTTTTGCTAAGTCTTCCATTTTCAAAAACCATTGTTTAGAGAGACGAGGTTCAATAACTACTTTTGTTCTCTCTGAAATAGCAACGTTATGTTTATATTTTTCTTCTTTTATTAAAAGACCTTTTTCTTTTAATTCATTGACAATTTTCTTCCTAACAACAAATCTGTCCTGCCCAACATAATGTAGACCATTTTGATTCAAAGTACCATCAGGATTAAAAATGTCTATGATTTCAAGATTATATTTTTCACCTAAAATATTATCATTGAAGTCATGAGCAGGAGTAACTTTCAGACATCCTGTCCCGAAATCAATATCAACATAATCATCTTTAATAATAGGAACCTTTCTCTCAACAATTGGAATTAAAACACTCTTTCCTGTTAAATGTGAGTATCTTTTATCTTTGGGATTAATACAAATAGCCGTATCGCCTAAAAGTGTTTCTGGTCTGGTAGTTGCGACTACGATTTTTTCTTCTGAGTCAGACATTTTATATGCTATGTGATATATTTTAGAATCTCTTTCTTCATACAATACTTCCTCTTCAGAAATAGTTGTTTGTGCTTTTGGATCCCAATTAAGCATTCTGTAACCTCTGTAAATAAGACCCTTATTATACAAATCAATAAAAACCTTAATTACTGAATCAGACATTTTATCGTCTAATGTAAATTTAGTTCTTTTCCAATCACATGAACAGCCCAACATTTTTAGTTGGTCTAAAATAATACCTCCATATTCAGCAGTCCACTTCCAAGCATATTTAAGAAATTCTTCTCTTGACAAATCACTTTTCTTAATTCCATCTTTTTTTAATTTTTCAACAACTTTAGCCTCGGTTGCAATAGACGCATGATCAGTTCCTGGAACCCAACAGGCGTTATATCCTTTCATTCTAGCTCGTCTAATTAAGATATCTTGAAGAGTATTATTTAACATATGACCCATATGTAGAACTCCCGTTACATTTGGCGGCGGAATAACTATTGTATAGGGATCTCTAGAATCAGGTTTAGAATCAAAAAAATTATTTTTAACCCAAAATGAATACCACTTTTTCTCAACTTTATTTGATATGAATTTTGAAGAAATCGGCATTAGTTAGATCTTAATCAGTGACAAAAGTAAGATACCTTTAACTATTTTAAAAACAAACTTTTTTTGATATTAGTTAAATGTTGTAATTTTAGAATAGATAACCTCATCTTGTGAAAAATATTTTCTTTATCAGCTTATTGTTTTTATGTTCACAACCTATTAAAGCACAAAATAAAGTNCCAGAAATTAAATTTGAAAAAAANTTTATTGATTACGGCACAGTTGAACCNAGTAGCGAAGGNACTCGTGTTTTCTCATTTACAAATAATGGAAGTGCTCCATTAATAATTAAAAATGTTCAATCTTCTTGTGGCTGTACTATTCCTAAAAAACCAGAATCGCCTATTGATCCAGGAAAAAAAGGTGAAATCCTTGTTAGATACGATACTAACAGAATCGGGGTGTTTAGCAAATCCATTATTGTAACATCAAATGCATATTCTGATCCAATTGTTACTTTAAAAATTTCTGGTATTGTTGCAGTAAAAGAAAAATAAAGTTAATTTTTTAAATATAGTTTATGTTAGTCTATATAACCCTTTATCAAAATAACTTTAATTAATGGTAAATTTTAAAAATAATATCTCTCTACTACCATACAACACTTTTGGAATAAATGTCAAGACATCATCTTTTATTCACGTAAGAAAAACTGATCATCTTCTAAATGCATTAAAAAAAAAATCATTTGAGAAAATTTTAGTTATTGGTCAAGGAAGCAATGTACTTTTCACAAAGGATTATCCAGGACTCATCATTTTAATGGATAATCATGGAATAGAAATAATTAAAGAAAATCAGAAAGAAGTTATTGTTAAAGTACAATCTGGAGAAAATTGGCATCAGTTTGTTTTATGGTGTCTTAAAAATAATTATGGCGGTGTAGAGAATTTGGCTCTAATTCCAGGAAAAGTTGGTGCTGCTCCCATACAAAATATAGGTGCTTATGGTGTAGAGATAAAAGATGTTTTTTTAAGTTGTAATACCCTGGAACTATCAAGTTTAACTTTTAAAGAATTCAATCCTGATGAATGTAGCTTTGGATACAGAGATTCAGTTTTCAAATCAAAATTAAAAGGCAAATATATTATTACTTCTGTAACCCTAAAACTTCAAAAATATCCTCACAAAGTGAATGTAAGCTATGGTAATCTTGAAAAGATTTTAAAAGGCAAAAAAAAGACTATCCAAAATATTGCAGAGTCTGTTATAAAAATAAGATCTTCAAAATTACCAGACCCAAAAATTATAGGTAATTGTGGAAGTTTTTTTAAAAATCCAATTATCTCAAAGTCACAACTTAAAGACTTAATAAAAACTTTTAAGGAAGTTCCTTTTTATTCTCATTCAAAAGATAAAATAAAAATACCTGCTGCTTGGATAATTGAAAAACTGGGATATAAAGGATACAATGAGAATAAAGTTGGTGTTTATAAAAATCACTCACTAGTTCTTATCAATCTTGGAAATGCTAGAGGAAAAGACGTAAAACTTCTTGCTGAAAAAATTCGATCTAAAGTTTTAGATGTTTTCTCAATTTCTTTAGAATACGAGGTAAATGTTTGGTGAAAATTATTTTAGAGCTATTCTTTTATTTTTGAATCTATAATAAGAGTAACAGGTCCATCATTAGAAAGCTCAACTTTCATATCTGCTCCAAAAACACCTCTTTTTACCTTTTTTAGTAATTTTTCCTCACATAGTTTGATAAAACTTTCATAAAGAGGAATAGCAATATCATGTTTTGCTGCTCTTACATATGAAGGACGATTTCCTTTTCTTGATGATGCAATTAAAGTAAACTGACTTACAACCAAAAGTTCACCTTTAGAATCTAAAAGTGAAATATTCATAACTCCATTGCTATCATTAAAAATTCTGAGATTAATTATTTTATTAACTAACCATTTTAGATCTTCTTTAGTATCATCAACTTCAATTCCTAAAAATAAAAGTAAACCTCTATCAATAATGGACTCTTCAATACCATTAATACTGACTTTAGCATTAGAAACTCTTTGAATTACAGCCCTCACATTACCTAATTTTATAGTTATCTTTTTGAATTAAATCAATATAAGAATCATATCGTGTCTGTGAAATAGTTTTTTTTTCCAATCCCAATTTGATTGCGCAATTTGGTTCTTTTAAATGCATGCAATTGTTAAATTTACAATTACCTTTTAAAGCTAAAAATTCAGGAAAATAATCACTCAACTCATTGGGATTTATGTCAACTATTCCAAAACTCTTTACACCAGGTGTATCTACTATTTTTATACCGTCATACAAATCATGCATTTCAGAAAATGTTGTCGCATGTTTGCCCTGCTTATGAGTATTTGAAATTTCAATAGTTTTTAATTTAAGTTCAGGGAATAAAGTATTTATAAGAGTTGATTTTCCAACGCCACTATTACCAGAAAACATATTAGTCTTGTTTTTCATCAAATATATTATCTCTTTTAAAGTAGTTTTTTTTCTAGCATTAATTTGAAAACAATCATAACCTATTTCACTGTAAATATTATTTAAGACCTCTAGTTGTTTATATTCATCATTCGAATAAATATCAATTTTATTGAATAAAATAATAACCTTGATTTTATATGCTTCAGCTGTAACAAGAAATCGATCTATAAAGGAAGTAAAAGTTTTGGGCTCTTTAATTGTAACCATCAGAAAAACTTGATCAATATTAGATGCAATTATATGAAACTGCTTAGATAAATTAACTGATTTTCTAATTATGTAATTATTTCTATCTTTTACCTCTGAAATTAATCCTAGTTTAGATTTTTTATTTTTCTCAATATAAAAAGAAACCTTATCACCAACTGCGATAGGATTTGTAGTTTCTATTTGCTTGATTCTTAGTCTACCTTTTATCTTACATTTATAAAAAACTCCATCAGATTTAACTCTGTAATTACTGCCAGTTGAGTAGTAAACAATCCCTTCTTTTATCATAATTACAAAATAACAATAATTATTTTTCCTAGAGAGTAACTTTTTTAATGCATATTGTAATTCATATCTTTGCTAAAGATTTATGTCAAAAAAAGTTTGTCTTTTAATTCTTGATGGTTGGGGTATTCCTTCAAAACCTAATTTTTCTGCCATAGAAATGGCTAAAACCCCTTTTTTTGAAGAGCTTTTAAAAAAGTGCCCAAACGCTAAATTATATACGCATGGTGAAAATGTTGGCTTACCTCACGGTCAAATGGGGAATAGCGAAGTAGGACACATGAACATTGGAGCAGGAAGAATTGTTCTTCAGGATTTAATGAGAATTGATAAAGCAATTGAAGAAAAATTAATTACTAAAAATAAGATATTAAACAATGTTATAGAATTTTCAATGAAAAATAAGAAGAGAATTCACTTTATAGGACTTTTATCCGACGGAGGAATTCATTCGCATATTAGACATTTATTTTCACTTTTAGAACTTACCAAAATAAAAAAAGCTAAGAATGTTTTCATACATGGATTTACTGATGGAAGAGATACTGATCCTAAATCTGGAATAAAATTTGTTGAAATACTTGAAAATAAAATTAAAAAAAGTAATGCGAAGTTAGCATCAATTGTTGGCAGATACTATTCAATGGATAGAGATAAAAGGTGGGATAGAATAAAAATTGCATACGACCTTCTAGTAAGTGGCAAAGGAATAAAGACAAGAAATTTTAAAAGTTCAATTAAAAAAAATTACGATCAGGGAATAACTGATGAGTTTATAAATCCCATAGTTAAAGTTGATGAAAAAAACTCTCCTATTGGAAAAATAAGCGATGGAGATGCTGTTATTTTCTTTAATTTCAGAAATGACCGTGTAAGACAAATTACAGAGGTCTTATCACAGAGTAAAAATATCGAATTCAAAATGAATCCATTAAATCTTTCATATGTCACCATGACAAAATATGATGAAAGATTTAAAAATATAAATGTTTTATTTGAAAAAGAAAATTTAAATGATACCCTAGGGGAGGTTTTGTCCAAAGAAAGTAAAACTCAACTTAGAATAGCAGAAACTGAAAAGTATCCTCATGTTACGTTTTTTTTTAACGGAGGAAAAGAAACTCCTTTTTCTGGAGAAGAAAGAATTCTTTGCCCATCTCCAAAAGTAGCTACATATGATATAAAACCTGAAATGAGTGCTTATGAAGTTAAAGATAAAGTCATTGATAAAATTAAACATCTAAATTCACCTGATTTTATATGCTTAAATTTTGCAAATCCTGATATGGTTGGTCACACTGGTGAAATTAATGCTGCAATAAAGGCATGCGAAACTGTAGATAATTGCCTAAAAGAGATTGTCCCAGTTTCGATCAAAAATAATTATTCTTTGCTAATTATTTCAGATCACGGAAATTGTGAAAAAATGAAAAATAATGATGGTTCACCAAATACTTCACATACAAAAAATCCAGTTCCAATTATTTTAATTGATAAAGATCATAAAGAAATTAAAGATGGCATTCTTGCTAATGTTGCTCCAACAATTTTAAAATTAATGAACATCAAAAAACCTTCTTCAATGAAAGAAGAGGCAATTATTTAAAATATGAAAAGAAATTTGTATTCAATATTGTTGTTTTTATTGGCATCATGTGCAAACAATCAAAATCAAAAACCTTTACCTGTTGAATATGGTGAAACTATCGAGGGAAAAGTGATTCTTTTAGGAAAAATAAATCGAGCAAATCTTGAACAATCAGAACATGTTTCATGGTTTAAAAAAGAATATGATTTATATAAGGTAAACAATCAATGGGTAGAATCTGTTGAAAAATATTTTGATGATATAAATTTAAAACTATTCATGGGTACTTGGTGTGAAGATAGTGAAAGAGAAGTACCTCCAATTTTTAAACTGCTAGATGCAGTAAATTTTGATCAAAAAAAAATTGATATTTATGCTATGTCTGAAGAAAAAACAACTCCTGAGAATTATGAAAATGGATTAAATATTATAAAAGTTCCCACACTAATTTTTTATAAAAACGGTAAAGAATTGAACAGATTTGTTGAGTTTTCGATTGTTTCATTGGAAGATGATATAAAAAAAATAGTTAGTGGAGAAGAATATCGTGACGCATATTATAGTCAATAATATATATGATCAAATTAAAAACACCTGAGCAAATAGAGTTAATTAGAGAAAGTGCTTTGATAGTTTCTAAAACTTTGGGTATGATTGCTCGTGAAATTCGCCCTGGCATAACAACATTAGAATTAGATAAAATGGCTGAAACTTTCATCAGAGATCACCATGCTGAACCTGGATTTCTTGGACTTTATGATTTTCCAAATACTTTATGTGTGAGTCCTAATGAACAAGTAGTTCATGGGATACCAAATGATATCCCGCTTAAAAATGGTGATATACTTTCTGTAGATTGTGGTGTTCTAAAAAATGGTTTTTATGGAGATCATGCTTATACGTTTGAAGTTGGTGATGTTCTACCAGAAACAAAAAGATTACTTGAAGTAACTAAAAAATCATTATATATAGGGATTTCAAATTTCAAATTAGGCAATCGTGTAGGTGATCTAGCTTCGTCAATACAAAAGTATGCCGAAAAAAATGGTTATGGAGTTGTAAGAGAGCTTGTGGGACATGGCCTTGGAGAAAAAATGCATGAAGAACCAGAAATTCCAAATTACGGAAAGTCTGGAACAGGTAAGAAATTTCAAGATGGCATGGTCATTGCTATTGAACCCATGATTAATATGGGATCTAAAGAAATTCAAAAATTAAATGATGGATGGACAATAATTACAAATGATAAAAAACCAAGCGCACATTTTGAACACAATGTGGCTTTAGTAAATGGTAAACCTGAACTCTTATCAACTTTTAAATATATATATGAATCTATTGGTATAGATAGTAAAGAAGAAAAACATTTCAAGAGCAATTAAAATACTTATGAAGTTTATACTATCAATTTTACCAAGACATTTACTAATTAAATTAAGTGTTTTTCTTCTTCCAATTCTAAAAATATTATACAGAGGTAAAAAATTTACAGATCCTATTGATGGAAAAAGCTACAGAAAATTTCTTCCCTATGGTCATAAAAAAATTAGACTTAATGCCCTTTGTCCTGGGACTCTCTCTCTAGAAAGACATAGACTTTTATGGCTATATTTAACAAGAGAGACAAGTTTTTTAAAAGAGAAAAATAAAGTTCTTCATATCGCTCCAGAACAAGCTTTTTACAAAAGATTTAAAGAAATCAGATTTTGGGATTATTTAACGCTTGATCTTAGATCACCAATTGCTGATATAAAAGCTGATATTACCAATCTGCCTTTTGATGAAAATGTTTTTGATTTAATTATTTGTAATCATGTTCTAGAACATATAGAGGATGACAAAATTGCAATGAAAGAAATCTATAGAGTGCTTAAAAAAAATGGTGTTGCAATTATGCAAATACCAATTGACACAAAGAGACTGAAAACATTTGAAGATCCTAAAATTAGGACTAATAAAAAAAGAGAGGAATTATTTGGCCAATATGATCACGTTAGAATTTATGGAAATGATTTTTTTGATCGACTTACAAGTGTTGGTTTTAAGACAAAAAAGATAGATTACACTAAAAAATTATCAGAGGAAGAAATTAAAAAATTTTCAATAATTAAAAATGAAATAATTCCAATTGGGATTAAATGAAATCTCATATAATTTTATTACCAACCAGATGATTTTATCTGAACAAATTCTTTGTCTTTAGAAATGATCCAAGTTGCCTCAATATTTTGATTTTCATCAATAACTTTTCTTCCCATATCCAATGGCATGACCATCAATGCAGTAGCGAAAGCATCTGCAACAATACATGAGGGAGCGCTAACTGAAACGCTTATAATATTTGAACTTAAAGCTAAACCATTTTTAGGATTAATTGAATGAACATATTTTTCACCGGTTATACTGTCTATTAAAAACTTATAATAATTACCAGAGGTAGCAATAGCTTTATCATTTATCTCATAGGTTTCAACGAATTTGTTTTTAAGTCTTTTTTTTGGAAAACTAATCCCTATTTTCCATTTTTTATTGGAAACAGGATTTATACCTTTTGCTCTAATTTCCCCTCCTATTTCAACTAAAAAATTTTCACTTCCTAAAGAAACTAAATACTCAGATATACAATCGACAGTATATCCTTTTGCAATCGCATTAAAATCAATAAATGTATGAGGATATTTTTTTAAAACTTTGTTATTATTTGTCATCTTTAATTTATCAAACCCTACTCCATCAATTAAACTATCAATAATTCTAGAATTGATTTTAAAATTTTGTTTTTTAGGTCCAAATCCATATGCATTGACAATAGATCCAACTGTTGGATCAAAATAGCCGTTTGTTAGTTTCCAAATTTCTTTAGATTTATTATAAACCCTTTTGAAATGCTTATCGACCCTTACAGTTGTATCACCTTTATTTATTCTTGATATATCAGAATTTGGAATATAAGTTGATAATGAATTATTAATTTCAAAAAAAATTGAATCGATTCCATCCTGAACCTTCAAACGATCAATAATTGATTGCTCATATTTAATACTATAGGACGTTCCCAATGCAGTACCAATGTGACTCTCTAATTTATTTGAATCACAACTTGAATAAATTAAAATAAAAAACAGGAAAAATGGATTAATTAGATAATGCATTTATTTTTTAAAAAAAATTAAATACTATCCTCCAAAATCATCGAATCGAACATTTTCTGGGGGAACACCAAAATCATCAGCCATTTTTTCTACGGCTTGATTCATCAATGGAGGGCCGCAAAAATAAACTTCAATATCTTCTGGGGATTCATGTTTAGATAAATAATAATCTATTACGACCTGATGAACAAATCCAGTAAACCCATCTCCTTTTTTATCATCAAGACTCTTTTTTTCGACCCATTTATCTTCAGGTAATGGCTCTGAGAGAGCTATATAAAATTTAAAATTTTTGAAATCTTTTTCCAATGCTTTGAAATGATCTACATAAAAAAGTTCTCTTTTAGATCTTCCCCCATACCAAAAAGTAACCTTCCTGCCAGTTTTTAAAGTTCTAAACAACTCATATAAATGAGATCTCATAGGTGCCATCCCAGCACCTCCTCCAACGTATAACATCTCAGAATCTGATTCATTAATAAAGAATTCTCCGAAAGGTCCTGAAATAGTTACCTTATCACCTGGTTTTCTTGAAAAAATATAGGAAGACGCTATTCCAGGATTTACATCCATCCAACCATTTTTATTTCTGTCCCATGGAGGTGTAGCTATTCGGACATTTAACATAATTTCTTTGCCTTCTGCAGGATATGAAGCCATTGAATAAGCTCTTTCAACTGTTTCTGGGTTTTTCATTTTTAAAGGCCATAAATCAA
The DNA here is from genome assembly GCA_002728855.1 of Flavobacteriaceae bacterium. Lineage (GTDB taxonomy): Bacteria > Bacteroidota > Bacteroidia > Flavobacteriales > Flavobacteriaceae. Next base: position 44,067 of record PBWA01000004.1, on the reverse strand, counting down.
ATTTATCCCATTCAAGTTTAAATTTATCTTGATCTTCTGGATGCTCATCAGGATGAGCAGAAATATCAATGTTTTTATAATCGATGTCACACTTTGGTATCTCAATCTGTATATATCCTCCAGCTTTATAATCCATTTCCTCAGGAATTTGAATAACAAATTCTTTGATAAATGAAGCAACATTCCAATTTCTTACCACTGTAGCCTCCCACTTCTTAATTCCAAAAACTTCCTCAGGAACCTCTATGGTCATATCTTCTTTTACCTTTACTTGACACCCTAATCTCCAGCCATCAGCAATTTCTTTTCTGGAAAAATGTGGAGCTTCAGTTGGGAGGATTTCACCTCCTCCTTCTAATACTCTACATCTACATTGAATACATGTACCACCACCTCCACAAGCTGATGGGAGAAAAATTTTGTTATTACCTAATGTTGATAATAATGTTCCTCCAGAATTAACCTCGACATTATTTTCATTATTAATTTTAAGTTTAACTGGACCAGATGGAACAAGTTTTGCCTTTGCAAATAAAAGCATTGAAACTAAAGCAAAAGTAGCTGTAAAAAAAACTACTATACTAGAAACTATATATGTCAATAACGAAACTTCTATATCCATAAAATATTAAATTTTGATTCCCATAAAACTTAAAAAACCTATTGCCATTAGGCCAGTAACAATAAAAGTGATTCCTAATCCTCTCAAAGGTGCAGGAACATTTGAATAAAGAATTTTTTCTCTTATGGCAGCAATTGCTACAATAGCTAATAACCAACCAATACCAGAACCAAAACCATAAGTTAGCGATTCAAATATATTAGAAAATTCTTTTTGCTGCATAAATAGAGAACCTCCTAGAATTGCACAATTTACAGCTATCAGGGGCAAAAAAATACCTAGACTTCCATATAGAGCCGGAACAAATTTTTCAACTATCATTTCAACTAGTTGAACCATTGAGGCAATTACAGCAATAAACATAATAAAACTTAGAAAAGATAAATCTAACTCTAAAAATTGGGGGTCATTTGGGTTTATCCATTGGAGCGCACCAGGACTTAATAAATACTCATAAAGCAGATAATTTATTGGAACAGTAACTGACAAGACAAAAACAACTGCTAAGCCCAGACCAAGTCCTGTTTGAACTGTCTTTGAAACAGCTAAATAAGAACACATCCCAAGAAAATAGGCAAAAACCATATTTTCAATAAAAATACTCTTGACAAATAAATTTAGGTACGTTTCCACAATTAATTCTTTTCTATAAGTTTACGATTCTTTGATCTTTGAAACCAAATATAAATACCTACAATTATTAATGCCATTGGTGATAATAGCATTAATCCATTATTTTCATACCCTAAGTCATATACTGATTCAGGTATTACCTGAAAACCATAAAGTTTTCCTGATCCAAAAAGTTCTCTAAAAAAAGCAACTACTATCAGAATTAATCCATATCCGGCGGCATTTCCTATACCATCTAAAAAAGATCTCCACACATTATTTCCAAGAGCAAACGCTTCTAATCGACCCATTACAATACAATTTGTTATAATTAGTCCTATGAAAATAGAAAGCTCTTTATATACGTCATATGCATAAGCTTTTAGAATTTGATCAACTAAAACTACCATTGATGCTACAACCACTAACTGAACGATTATTCTAATTCGGTTAGGAATTAAATTTCGTAATAATGAAACAATCACATTACTAGCACCCATAACAGCAACTACTGAGAGGCTCATAACAACAGCTGGTTCTAATTGCACAGTAATTGCTAACGCGGAGCATATCCCCAAAACCTGAACAGTAATTGGATTATTATCATCTAAAGGATCAGTTAGTAGAACACGATTCTTTTTTGAAAATAAAGGTTCTCTTTCTTTATTTATAAATAATAATGAACTCTTCTTTTTGTTAATTGATTTATTACTTTCTTTGCTCATATATCTAATTTATTAAAATATGGAAGATAATGTCTCATTCTTTCAAGAATCATATCAGAGACTCCATCCCCAGTTATTGTAGCTCCAGAAATTGCGTCTACCTCGTGATCATCTTTATCAAGATTTTTTGGATCATTATTAGTCTTAGAAACATTTATTCCAACTAAATTTCCTTGAATATCAAAGAGTTTTTCCTCTTTAAATAGATCTTGAAACCACTGCTGTGAAATTTCAGCTCCTAAACCAGCAGTCTCTCCTTTATGATCAAAAATAATGCCTTCAATTGTATTTTTGTCATCTCTCAAAGCAACATAACCCCAGATTGCATCCCAAAGTCCTGCACCTCTCAGAGGAATAACATAATATCTTTCATCCTTGACTTCTGCTATGAAGACAGGGAAACGTTGGTCAGAAATTGGTTTTTTGATTTCTCTGATTAATTTAATTGAAAAAGCTGATACTGAATCATCAATATTTCCTTTTTGATCCAAAGAGAATTCCTCTTTGATATGTTTTATATATAATTCTTCTGCTCCATCTCTACTTGTATTTATTCCAATAGTTTTAAGAATACTTTGCATTTTTTCTTTTCTAACATTTTCATCCTGTTTAGTCTTGAGACTACTTGCAGTAAAAGCAAGTGTTGAAGCAACAACCAAAACCATTAAAGCAGCAAATAAAAATGTGTATGAGTTACTTTCTGTGTTCATTTTAAATAATTTTAGGTAGATTTTGATTCCATCTTTTTCTTCTTCTTTTGATATTTGATTCAATTATGTAATGATCAATAGTTGGAGCAAATACGTTCATTAATAAAATTGCAAGGAAAACACCTTCTGGATATGCTGGATTAAAAACTCTAATTAGAATACAAAAAACACCAATTAAAAACCCATAAATCCATTTGCCTTTATTTGTTTGAGTTGCGGTCACTGGATCAGTTGCCATGAAAACAATTCCAAAGGCAAATCCACCAACTAATAGATGATTTATCCAACTAAAACTCATTAGAGGGTTAGCGCCCCACAAGTTAAACAGGTAACCAACCAATGAAGCTCCAAGTATTCCAGATAACATAATTCTCCAACTTCCAACACCAGTAAAAATTAAAATTACTGCTCCTACTAGAATATATAAAACTGAAGTTTCAGCAATTGATCCAGGAATAGATCCATAAAACATTTCAGCTACAGAATATTTTATTTCTTCACCAGCAGCTAATGATCCAAGTATAGTTTCTCCAGAAATGGCATCCACATTTGATGCTTCAGAAACCCATACCTTGTTACCAGACATATACGTTGGATATGCAAAAAAAGCAAAAGCCCTGGCAGTTAATGCAGGATTTAAAATATTCATTCCAGTTCCTCCAAATGCCTCCTTAGCGATTACTACAGAAAATGCAACTGAAATAGCAACCATCCACAAAGGTATATCTATAGGCATAATCATAGGAATAAGTAACCCTGTAACAAGATATCCCTCATTAACTTCATGACCTCTATAAACAGCAAAAATAAATTCAATTGTTAAGCCAACGAAATAAGAAACAAAAACCATTGGCAATATTTTCCATGAACCATGGATAAAAGCATCTAAAAAAGTAAATGGAGTATCTAACTGAGAATAATACTGATAGCCAGAATTATATATACCATAGATTAAGGCAGGAAGAAGTGCAATAATAACTGTAGACATGGTTCTCTTTAGATCTACAGAGTCTCTTATGTGGGATCCCTTATGAGTTGTATGATTAGGCACAAATAAAAATGTGTCAAATGCATTTATTGCAGGAGCAAATTTCTCCCATTTACCGCCTTTTCTAAATGGGTATCTTAAATCATCTAATTTTCTGCGTAAAAATTTCATATTCCTTAAGCTATTTCTTTAATCATTAATTCTATGCCTTCTTTTATAATTTCTTGAGCTTCAATCTTTGAAGTATTTGAATAATCAATCAGACCAAAATCTTCCGGTATTACTTCGTATATTCCTAAACCTTCCATTTTTTCAATATCTCCAGCCATACAAGCTTTAATTAGCTGCATTGGATAAATATCCATTGGAAAAACTTTTTCCATTTCACCAGTAACAACTAAAGCTCTTTCTTCGCCATTCATATTAGTATCAACTTTATAACCTTTACTGCCAAAAATCCAGGAGAGAGAAGTTCTTGATAAACTTGGAATTTTATTATGAAAAAAAGGTAGCCATCCGAAAAAACGATGTTTATTTCCCTCTGGAATAATTGAAACTAAATTATTGTAAAAATCAATATGACTGTCTTTTTGAACCTCAATACCAGAAAAAACATCACCATTTATGTAGCGATTTTGAGTACTTGAATCAATATTTAATTTCTTCAACATTGAGAATAAATCTGAACCTATTGTAGTCTTAAAATATTGAGGATTTGACACAGGAGATCCTGAAACAGCTATGGTTCTTTTGCAACTGTATACACCAGTAGAGAATAAGATTGCAATATTAACAATATCTTCAGGAGAAATAACCCAAACTTTTTCACCAATGTTAATAGGATTGGTTTTTTGAATCTGTACACTTACATTACCTGAGGGATGAGGACCAGATACACGGAAGATATTTGCATTTTTAATTTTAGAGAAAAAACCTTCAAAGTCTTTGTCTATGAATAAGTTTACATTACCAGGAACCAAAGTATTTAAAATATTTATACCTGATTGAAAATCTTTCTTATTGTTCTTTAGAATAAAATCATAGTCAACTCCTAATGGAGCAGAACTAATGGCCGATATATGAATTGCCTTAGGAATTATATCAGGATCTGCTAAAACGTTGAAGGGTCTTTGTCTTATGAAAGGCCAACTACCAGTTTTCAATAAAAAATTTTTTATTTTTTCAGGACTAAGAGAATCAGTGTTCTCAACTTTGTGAGAAATTTTCTTATTGGAAAAATCAGGTTCTATAACTATTTCTAAAATTTTTCTTCTATCTCCCCTAATAATTTTACTAAGCGTTCCAGAAACAGGAGAAACGAAAATAATTCTAGAATCATTTTTTTCAAAGCAAATAGGAGTTCCTATACTAACTTTAGCACCTTCTTTGACAAGCATTTTTGGAGTAAAATTGAAAAAATTTTCAGGCTTAATTGCACAAGACCTTAGAGATGTTATATCCGTTAAAATTTTTTCAGCACTTCCTTTAATATTTATTGTAGCCCCTCTAGATATTCTAATATCTTTTGTCATTTAGTTGACTTGTAAAAAACGATACAAATATACTTATTATCAAGAATTACTTAAAGTAAATTTGTTTAATTTTTACACGATATTTTAATGTTTAAATAAATCTGATTTTACCAGTTTAGTTTTTTTAACTTTACAAGTATGTTTTATAAAATATTGATAGCTTATTTTTTTTCAATAATCTTTGTATATGCACAATTTGATATAGAGGTTGGAGCTCCCTCAAATATAAAATCAATCGTTTTCAAGGGGCCTGATGAATTAAATCAATTTCCTATTATTTTTTTTGGAGAAAGTATTTTTTTAGAATTTGATGATTTAAATGGTGATGAAAAGAACTACTATTATAAAGTTAGTTATTACAATCATGATTGGAAAAAATCAGATCTTTTTAAATCTGAATATTTAATTGGTCTTGATGATATTAGAATAGAAAATTATCAAAATTCCTTCAATACACTTCAGCCATATACTCATTACAAATTAGAACTTCCAAATTCAAATACAAATTTTAAATTGTCTGGTAATTATATGATAGAAATTTATGATGAATTAGATAAATTATTATTTTCAAGAAAATTTCTTATTAACAATGATACTACCATTGTTTCTTCTAAAGTTTTCAGATCAAGAGAAATGAAATACTATGACACTCATCAAAGTATTCACTTTTCAATAAATCCAAAATCAAATATACCCTTCAGAGATCCAGACAAATTGTTAAATGTTGTAATTCTTAAAAACGAGCAATGGAAAAACGTTAAAACTGGTCAAAAACCTCAATTCATTAGAGGAGCTAGATTGGAATACAGCTATGATGAGAAAAGCTTATTTGAAGCTGGTAATGAATACTTTTTTTTTGATACAAAAGATATAAGAATTAATGGAAATGGCATAAGTTATGTCAATCTTAATAGACTTTATGAAACTTATTTATACACTAATCCCTTCAGAAAAAATTTACCCTATAGTTTCACATCAGATATCAATGGCGATTTTTTAATTAGAACAATTCAGGGGACTCAATTAGGTGATTATGAGGCTGACTACAGTTGGGTTCATTTCAGTCTAGCTATGCCAACATCTATAAACGAAAGGGAGATCTATATTTATGGAAAGTATAATAATTACAGACTTGCTGAAGAGAATAGAATGATATATAATCCGTCGCTTGAAATATATGAGGGAATATTACTTTTAAAGCAAGGATTTTATAACTATAAATTTGTTGAAAAAGATTCTGAAAAATTATCAATGAACAGTATTTCAGGAAATCATGCATTAACAGAAAATAATTATCTAATTTTAGTTTACTACAAGGAATTTGGAGACCGCCATGATTCTCTAGTTGGAGTAGGAAAAACTTCATCTTTCGAGATTGTAGATTAATTTTTAAAAATATTGATGTGAAATTTAATTAACTGGATTTTATAAATTTGAAAAAAAAATAAAGATGTCAAACAGTTCTTTTAAAGTACCATACCCTGTCAATGAGGAAATTTTAAATTATACTCCCAAGAGCTCAGAAAAAAAATCTGTTTTAAAGAAATACAAAGAACTATTTAATAGTTCTCTGGAAATCCCCTTATGGATTAATGGAGAACAAATTAAAACAGGAGAAACAGAAAATATTATGCCTCCTCATGATCACAACCATAGTATTGGATTCTATCATAAAGCAAATGAAAAACACGTAAGAGATGCCATTGAAGCTGCCTTAAACGCCAAACAAAAATGGAGTTCAATGTCATGGGCGTCTAGAGCATCAATTTTTATCAAAGCTGCTGAACTTATATCTGGTCCTTATAGGGATGAAATCAATGCCTCTACAATGTTGTGTCAATCCAAAACAATTCATCAAGCAGAAATAGATGCAGCATGTGAATTAATTGATTTTTTGAGATATAATGTTTATTACATGCAAGAAATCTATGAAAAACAGCCAGAATCAGATAATAAAGTATGGAATCGATTAACTTATAGACCTTTGGAAGGCTTTGTTTATGCCATAAGCCCATTTAATTTCACTGCAATTGCTGGAAATCTTTGCGCTAGTGCCGCTATGATGGGTAATGTTGTTGTATGGAAGCCTAGTGATTATCAAATTTACTCTGCTAAAGTGATAATTAAAGTTTTTGAAGAAGCTGGTTTGCCTAAAGGAGTAATAAATGCTGTTTTTGGAGATCCTGAAATGATTTCAAATGAAGTATTGAAATCAAAATACTTTTCTGGACTTCATTTTACTGGATCAACAGATGTTTTTAAAAAATTATGGAAAAAAATTGGTGACAACATAGAGAAGTATAACTCATATCCTAGGATAGTTGGAGAAACTGGAGGAAAAGATTTTATTTTAGCTCATCCCTCTGCAAATATTAAAGCACTAAGTACAGCAATTATACGAGGTGCATTTGAATTTCAAGGTCAAAAATGCTCTGCTGCCTCTAGAGTTTATCTTCCAAAATCTATTGCTAAAAAAACATTAGAAACTGTAGGATCAGAAATGGATATGTTAAAAATAGGTTCACCTGAAAATTTCGAAAACTTTATTACTGCCCTTATCCATAGGGATGCATTCAATCGTCTGAAGGAAGCAATTGAAAAAATAAAAAAAGATAAAGACGCAGATATTATCTATGGAGGAGAATATGATGATTCTAAAGGATATTTTATTCACCCAACTCTTGTCAAAACTACAAACCCTAATTTTTTTTCAATGCAAAAAGAGCTTTTTGGTCCTTTAGTAACTGTATATGTATTTGATGATTCTAAATGGATCGAAACACTTGATTTAGTTGATAAAACTTCATCTTATGCTTTAACCGGAGCAGTTTTTTCACAAGATCGCTATGCTATTGACGAGGCATTAAAAGCTTTAGAAAATAGCGCTGGGAATTTTTATATAAATGACAAACCAACTGGTGCAGTTGTAGGAAAACAACCCTTTGGAGGATCAAGAGCGTCTGGGACGAATGATAAAGCTGGATCAATTTATAATCTTCTTAGGTGGGTTTCTCCCAGACTTATTAAAGAAGTTTTTGTCCCTCCCGAAAGTTATAAGTATCCATTTTTAGGATAAGTCATACTTCTATTTTAATAGATTCAAGAGAACCATTGATGTTTTCCGAAAAAATTCGGTGGAACTTTTTCATTATTATCTAAATACCAATTTATTCCACTTATCACACTATCCAAATATCTAGTCAACTTTGGCCTTATAAATATATTAAATGGTATCCAGGATAAAATTTTAGGAACCCCTTTAAAAAAATAAGGGTATACCTCTATTGATAAAAAAATTGATTTATTCTCACTTGAAATTTTCCATTTAACATAAGATTGTTCTCCATTTTTTTTTCCAATTAATAACTCATACCCTTTTTTGTAATCCCATTTTCTAAATTTTCTATAGAAGGTCAAATTATTTAAATAAACTAATACATCAATAGAATTGCTTCCAGGCCAATTAATGACATAATTTGATTTGCAAAATGGATGAACTAGATTAAGATGTCCTGGTTTAGAAATTAAGTTCCATAAATCATCTAAATTAGAATTGATTTTTTTTTTAACTGTCACTTTATTTAATCTTCTATTGGGATTCATTTATAAATGATTTTACAGGGATATAAATCAGCTTTTTTGTTTCAAAAAAATCTTGATCATAATATTCTCTTAAATGAACTAAATCAATACATGAAAATCCAGATATTTCATCAGAAAGATCACCACCTTTTAAACAAATTAAACCTCCCTCAGAGGATTTCAAATTACTACATGAAAAATTATTTCTTATCCAAGGTAAAAAAGTCGTGATCTTTGAAACAGCCCTGACAATTACAAAGTCAACAATTTCATTAAACTCCTCAGCCCTGACTCTTTTCGCAACAACATTCTTAAGATTAATTTTTTTAATAACTTTCTTTACAGAATTTATTTTTTTTCCTATTCCATCTATTAAATAAAAATTCACGTTAGGAAAAAAAATGGCTAATGGTATTCCAGGAAAACCTCCTCCTGTTCCCAAATCTAAAACTCTTGTTCCTGGCATAAACCTTTTGAACTTTGCTATACTTAATGAGTGAAGAACATGATGTGTGTAAAAGTTTTTCATGTCTTTCCTTGAAATTAAATTTATATCTCTATTCAACTCGCTGTAGATAGGTAATAATTGATTAAATTTTTCAATTTGATGATTATTTAAATTTGGATAATATTTATGAATAATTTTCAAAAGTATTTTTTTTAAATGTAATTAAATAGATGAAAAAATCTATACTTTTACGATTACAAATTTTTAAAAAATATCGAACTAAATGCTATCTCAAAGAATAAATAATTTGCCTATATCAGCTACTTTAGCTATGGCTGCAAAAGCAAGAGAACTGAAAAGTCAGGGGATTGATATAATCAGTTTGAGTCTTGGTGAGCCTGACTTTGATCCACCTGATTTTGTCAAAGATGCTGCCAAAAAAGCAATTGATGATAATTATAATTCATATCCCCCAGTAGATGGTTATGTAGATTTAAAAACTACAATTTCAAATAAGTTTAAAAGAGATAACAATCTCGACTATAAACCCTCTCAAATTGTAGTATCGACAGGAGCTAAGCAATCTATCGCTAATGTTTGCATGGTATTACTTGATGTAAATGATGAAGTGATTTTACCTGCTCCCTATTGGGTTAGCTATTCAGCAATTTCAATTTTAGCTGAAGCTAATCCTATTATTGTTCCTTCTTCGATAGAGTCAGATTTTAAAATTACTGCTGATGAGTTAGAAAATAAAATTACTTCAAAAACTAAATTGATAATTATCAACTCTCCAAATAATCCAAGCGGAAGCATTTATAATGAAAATGAATATCGGGCAATTGCAAAAGTTTTAGAAAAATATCCAAATATTTATATTATTTCCGATGAGATATATGAACACATTAGTTATGGAAAAAAAGTTTTTAGTTTTGCATCTATACCTGAAATGTACGATCGAACTATAACAGTCAATGGAGTTGCAAAAGCATTTGCCATGACAGGATGGAGAATAGGTTATATTGGTGCTCCGGAATGGATTGCAAAAGCTTGTAATAAAATGCAGGGGCAAATCACGTCAGGTGCTAACTCTATTGCTCAGCGAGCTACAATTGCTGCTCTTGAAGCATCACCTAAAAAAATAGAATATATGGTTTCTGAATTTAAAAAAAGACGAGAAATTATTCTTAATCTTTTATCTAAGATTCAGGGTTTTAAGACAAATGTACCTGAGGGTAGTTTCTACGTTTTTCCTGACATATCTTATTTTTATGGAAAAACAATCAAAAACAAAAAGATTAATGATTCTAATGATTTTGCTCTTTTACTTCTTGAAAAAGCCCATGTAGCAACTGTTGCAGGAGAACCCTTTGGAAATCCAAATTGCATAAGAATTTCTTATGCAGCATCAATTAAAAATATAGAAAATGCCATCGAAAGAATTAAAAATGTTTTAGAAGAATAACTTTTTTAAGAATTTAAAATATTCTGCTGATGATTAATTGATTCCTGATGAATTGCTTTAAAAATTTTTAAAATAAATTCTTCACTTAATCCATGAGATTCTCCATCTATTATCATTTTACCTAAAATTTCATTCCACCTTTTATTTTGAAGTACTGCAACGTTATTAGATTTCTTTAGTAATCCAATTTTCTCTGCAACATCCATTCTTTTTCCCAAAATCTCTAGTAACAACTGATCAGAATTGTCTATTTTTTGTCTATAACCATCCAATTGATTTTGATACTCTTCCTTATCAATAGTCATTTCTCGAATTTTCAAATCTTTCATAATATCAATTAAAGCAGAAGGCGTGACCTGTTGAGCAGCATCACTCCATGCATTGTCTGGATCACAATGTGTCTCAATCATTAAACCATCATAATTTAAATCTAATGCGCGTTGACTTAAATTAAAAATTAAATCTCTCCTGCCAGCTATGTGAGAAGGGTCACAAATTAATGGTAAATCAGGAAATTTGCTTTGAAGTTCAATTGCTATTTGCCACTCAGGATTATTTCTATATTTAGATTTTTCATAGGTTGAAAATCCTCTATGTATTACACCAAGTTTTTTAATATTTGCTGTGTATAAACGCTCTATACCTCCAAGCCAAAGAGACAAATCTGGATTTACAGGGTTTTTTACTAAGACTATTTTGTCTGTACCATGAAGTGAATCAGCAATTTCTTGAACAATAAATGGACTTACAGTAGAACGAGCACCTATCCATAAAACATCAATTCCGTGTTCGATAGCTAATTTTACGTGAGATGAATTTGCAACTTCAACGGCAGTTAGTAATCCAGTGTGTTCTTTTACCTTTTGAAGCCATTTTAATCCAATAGCTCCAACTCCTTCAAACATTCCTGGTCTGGTTCTGGGTTTCCAAATACCTGCTCTAAAAATTGAGACATCAGTATCTTTTAAATCAATTGCTATTTTGAGAACTTGTTGCTCAGTCTCTGCACTACATGGTCCTGCAATTACAAGAGGATGTGATAAATTAAGATCATCAAGCCATTTCTTCATTTGTTTACTATTTTTCATTTTTTTTGATTTTATTTATTTGCTGAATTGATTATACCATCCAATATTGTTTTAATAGAATTTATTGATTTCATTTGATCATAAATTTCTTCATATTTGGATTCTTCAATAAGATTTTTGAATCTATTCAAATTGTCTATATACTGGGAGAGTATCTCAATTATGTTTAATCTATTCTGTTTAAAAATAGGGACCCACATATCAGGAGAACTTTTTGCTAATCTAACTGTTGATTCAAAACCACTCCCGGCTAAATTAAGAATTGTTGTTTTGTTTTTACTCCTTTCAATAACAGTTTTACCAAGCATAAAAGAACTAATATGGGAAAGATGTGATACATAAGCAACCTGAAGATCATGCTTTATTGGATCTATTTCTTGAATCTTCATCCCAATTTTTGAAAACCATTTAATTGCAAAATCTAAAAGACTCTTTCTTGTCTTATTGGTTTCACATAGTATTTGTACTTTATTATAAAATAAGTTTTCTAAAGCTGAATCAGGACCAGAAAATTCTGTTCCTGCAATTGGGTGAGTCGCTAAAAATTGGTCTCTTTTTGGGTGATTGCTTAAAGCATCACATATTTCTTTTTTTGTTGAACTAAAATCAATTATCAATGAATCTTTGTGAATTTGATCAAATAAATCAAACACTATTGATATAACTGAATTTACGGGAACAGTAACCAAAATCAAATCTAAACCTTTAATTTCATTGCTTTTTAAATTAGTGTCAATTAATCCTAATTTTAAAGCCCTATCTAAATTTTTTTTACTCAAATCAAAGCCAAAAATTTTTGAGTTAGGGAAATGCTTCTTTGCCTGAATTGACAAAGAGCCTCCTATTAATCCGACACCAAAAACTCCAATTTTCATTTTAATTTAATCTACTTATAGCTGTTTTAATTTCATTTTGATTTACACATAGAGAAATCCTAATGTATCCTTCACCTTGACTTCCAAAAATGTTACCAGGAGCAAAAAACAAATGCTTATTATACAACATTTCATCAATAAATTGTTCAGAGTTAATTAAAGAATCTTCAATTTTTGCCCAAATAAATAAACCAGAAGTATTAGTTTCATATTTAAGACTCATTTTTTTAGCTAGTTTAAAAATTAATCTTTTTCTTAAGCTATATTCATAATTTAATTTTTCAAACCATGAATTCGATATTTCTAAAGCTGAAATTGCAGCTTTTTGTATTCCATAAAACATACCTGAATCAATGTTTGTTTTAACACTGATAACAGATTTAATTTTATCACTAGCTCCAACTAACATTCCTACTCGCCACCCTGCCATATTAAAACACTTGCTCAATGAGTTAAGTTCTAAACAAGCATCCTCAGATCCTGAAATTGACATTATACTTTTTGGGCTTGATGTTAAAATAAAACTGTATGGATTATCATTAATGATAAGAATTTTATTTTTTCGTCCCCATTCAATCAATTCTTTTAATATATCTTCCTGAAAATGTGCGCCAGTTGGCATATTTGGATAATTAATCCACATTAGTTTTACACCATTTAGATTAATATTATTTAATTCATTAATATTTGGTTGCCAATTATTATTTTGCTCAAGTTTATACTCAACTGTCTCAGCTCCAATTAAATTACTTACCGATTTATATGTAGGGTAACCAGGATTAGGAACTAAAACTTTATCTCCAGGATTAAGAAATGCCATTGAAATATGAAAAATTCCTTCTTTTGAACCTATCAGAGGAAGTATCTCATTTCTATAATCTAAATTAACTGAGTAGTGATTTTTATAAAATTTGGAGATGGATTGTCTAAGTTCGGGAATACCCTGATAGCTTTGATACTGACTATGTTTAGGATTTATAAAACATTTTTTAAGAGATTTAACTACAGTTTCTGGTGGAAGTAAATCTGGATTTCCTATACCCAAATTAATTATGGGCTTTCCATTATTAATTAGACTTGATACTTCTCTCAGTTTCCTTGAAAAGTAATATTCCTTTACGTTATTTAACCTATCAGCACTAAAACTTTCCATTTTTATATTCTCCAAGTATTTTAAATGAACTAGACATTATTTCCACAATAGATTTAGCTTTAAAATAATCTTTTTCCTTTTCAAATGTTAAATCAACAAAAAAAGCATATTTTCCAGGAGTTTCAATAATTGGTAAAGATTGAATTTTAGTTAAATTTAAATTACAATCACTTATAACATTTAAAACAGTAGCAAGACTACCTCTTTTATGCTCTAATGTAAATTTCCATGCTGCTTTTGTAAGTAATGATTCTCTTTCTAAAAAATTACTTTGTACTAATACAAATCGAGTCACATTATTTTTTATTGTTTGAATTGATTCACTAATGATTTCTAATTCGAAAAATTCAGATGCCTTCTTACTAGCAATGGCAGCCATTCCAAATATTTTCTTGTCATTAATCTCTTTTGCAAAAAGTGCTGTATCATCACTTTCAACAAGCTTAATATGGGGAAATTTCTCAAAAAAAGATTTACACTGAAGCAAGGCCATTGGATGAGAATGCACCTCCTTAATTTCTTTAATTTTTTGACCAGGTAAGGCCATTAAATTATGATCTATCTTAAGATAAAATTCTTTAACAATGACTAATGTAAATTGATCAAGTAAAGCATAATTGGGTAAAATAGATCCAGCAATTGAATTTTCAATTGCAATAACAGCCTGATCGCATTCATTATTTGAAACACCTCTAGCTAATTCATCAAATGTTCTATACTCAATAAGATTTGCTCCTTTAGGAAAAAATTCCTCAGCAACCATATGATGAAATGATCCTTTTATTCCTTGTATCCCAATTTTTTTCATAAAAAAAGTCCTGATAAACAGGACTCAATAATTTTGTTATAAACATTTTTACAAAGTCCCTCCACTGTCTAAAAAATAGAAGTAGAAATAAGAGTTGTAAAAAAAATAATTGTTTCTCATAATCAATGCAAATGTAGAAATGCTTTTAGTAAAAACAAATTTTTATTATTTTTTTTTAACTTGAGAAAATTCCAAGCTAGGAGATTATTTTTCATAACTATGAATTTATTTATCAAAAATCTAATCAAATATTATGGTGAAAAAAAAGCTTTAAACAAAGTTACATTTGATCTTAAAAAATCTCAAATAATTGGTTTACTTGGGCCAAATGGAGCTGGTAAAACAACTTTGATGAGAATACTTTCAGGTTCAATTATAGATTGGGAAGGTACAATAAACTATAACGAATTTTCTTTACCGCAAGACATCAATCATTTCAAACAAAAAATTGGTTATTTACCAGAAAATAATCCCCTATACAAAGAAATGTATGTTAAAGAATACCTTTGGTTTTGTAAACAATTTTATAAAGGAAAAGGCCTTGCTATTGAGGATCTAATCAATAGGACTGGATTAGAAAAATGTAAAAAGCAAAAAATAAAAGAGCTTTCAAAAGGTTATCGTCAAAGAGTTGGTATAGCAGCATCTATTTTTCATAACCCAGAGATTTTACTTTTGGACGAACCAACTACTGGACTTGATCCAAATCAAACATTAGAAATAAGAAATTTGATCAAAAGTCTTTCAAAAGATAAAATAGTTCTAATATCATCTCACATTCTTCAAGAAATTGAAGCCATGTGTAATAGAGTAATTATTTTAAATAATGGCGAAGTTATACTTGATGATAGTTTATCAAATATCCAAAAGAAAAAAATTAAATTAGAAAAGCTTTTCAGCACATTAACAAAATGAGTGTAAAAAACTAATTTTTTTTAATGGCTTGATTAGATAAAGTGATAAACTATCTGATATTTTAAATATTCAAATTTCAATATTATTTAAAAAAATCTTGTAATTAATTTCAGCTGATGATTCAAGAGTTTTGGATACAGAACAATATTTTTCAAATGAGAGGTCTACAGCTCTCTTAATCTTACTTGGAGGAATATCTCCTTCTATAAATACAATAACATCTATTTTTTTGAAAAGAGAAGGTATTTCTCCTTCAATACGTTTACCATTAACCTCCATTTTTAAAGAAGTAGGGTTAATCTTCTGCTTATCTAAAATGGATACTATATCTATGGAACTACAACCTGCTAAACCCATTAACAAAAGTTCCATTGGACTTATTCCCTTGACAGTTCCTTTTGTCTTGGATTTATTATCAAGAAAAACTCTATGCCCTGATTGATTAACTACTTCAAACAGATAATCGGTATTTACTCTTTCTAATTCTATTTTCATTTTGCTTGTTTATAAATATTTTACTTAAAATTTTTATCATTTTTTTATTTTCAATTAAAAAAGCGTCATGACCATGGATTGAATCTATTTCATGATAAAAAACGCTTGCCTTTTTAGATTTTAAAAGTTTAAAAGTTTTCCTATCTCTATCAGGAATAAAATACTGATCAGTATTAACAGAAATTATATGAATAGTTGAATTAATTTTAGAAAGCTTCTCTTCAGGATTTTTACCGTCACGAATAACATTCACCGTTGATAAAAAATAGTTCATTGCCTTGTAGGCTCTTAGAGAAAATCTTTTGGACAGATTATCTCCATGATATAACAACCAGTCTTCGATAGCATATTTACCATTAATACTCTTTTTTTCAGAAAATTTATTGCATATAGAAAATGGTGTTCTATAGCTCAGCATTGCATGAATTCTAGCATCTTGAATTGGATTGTTCGAATTTTCAAGTAATCTCTTTTGAAGAAAGGTGTTTGCTATAATCCAGTCCGATGATTTCCAATCACATGCAATAGGTATCAAATTATCTGTTATATTGTTGTATAAACATCCCATTTCCCATGCTATCCCTCCTCCAATTGAGCCTCCAATGATTGCAAACGTTCTATCTATTTTCAGTTTTTTAAGTCCTAAATAAAAAAGTTTTGCGATATCTCCAGTGTGAAAATCATTATAGTTATCAATAAAAGAATCATTATACCCATTCCCAGGAATATTAAAAGCGAGTATAGCAAAACAATTTGTATCAATGACTTTTCCAGGCCCAATTATTTCACTCCACCATCCTGATTTTCCAGCTACATTGGAGTTCCCAGTCAATGAATGAATCACCAGTACAACAGGAGAATTATTATAGTTTTGACCAAAATGCTGGAAATGTATATCAATGTCAATACTCACACCAGATTTTGGAGTGAATTTTGATATTTCAATTTTTTTAACTTCAGACATACAATTTAAATTTTCTTAAAAGCCTGGTCTAAGTCATTTTTTAAATCATTTAAATCCTCAATCCCAACAGAAATCCTTATTAAATCACGAGTAACACCCGTACTTTTTTGTTCCTTTTCATTTAATTGTGAATGAGTAGTGCTTGAGGGATGTATAATAAGTGATTTAGTGTCACCAATATTTGCTAAAAGCGCAAAAATTTTAGTGCTGTCTGCTACTTTTTTTGCAGCTTCATAACCTTTCTTTAGC
Source organism: Flavobacteriaceae bacterium (assembly GCA_002728855.1). GTDB lineage: Bacteria > Bacteroidota > Bacteroidia > Flavobacteriales > Flavobacteriaceae. The sequence continues at coordinate 26,836 of PBWA01000004.1, read as the reverse complement.
CCAAAAGTTATTATTCCACTTTTCCCATCTGGAAGATACTTGGATGCTAGATCATAATATTTGGAGGATTTTAGACCAGGATAATTAACCCAACTTATCTCATTTCTCTTTTCTAACCATTTAGCTAATTCAATCGCATTTTCTGAATGCTTTTTCATACGAACCTCCAATGTTTCAAGTCCCTGAATAATTTGAAAGCTATTTAAAGGGCTTGGAGCGCTTCCCAAATCTCTAAGTCCCTCAACTCTTACCCGAGCAATGAAGGCTAATGGACCAAGGGCATCATGATATTTCAAACCATGATAAGCTGGAGAAGGTTCAGTAAATTCTGGAAAATTTCCATTAGAATAATCAAAAGTTCCGGCATCAATTATTACTCCACCAAGTGTAGTTCCATTACCTGTAATATATTTTGTTAAGGAGTGAATTACAATATTTGCTCCATATTTTATAGGATTTAAAAGCGCTGGAGTTGCAATGGTGTTATCTACTATAAATGGAACCTTAGCTTTTTTAGCATGATTGCTAATGCCTTCTAAATCAATAACGTCTAATTTTGGATTCCCTAATGATTCGGCAAAAAATGCTCTGGTATTAGATTTAACTGCCTTGGAGAAATTATTTACATCATCAGGATCTACAAATGTTGTAGTAATCCCAAACCGAGGTAAAGTATTACTTAACATATTATAGGTTCCTCCATATAAACTATTTGAAGCTACAATGTGATCTCCAGATCTTAACAGAGTCATAAAAGTGGTAGCTATTGCAGCTGTTCCTGAAGCTGTTGCAACTGAAGCAACTCCCCCCTCAACAGAGGCAAGCCTTTGTTCAAGAATATCATTTGTTGGATTATTTAATCTGGTATAAATATACCCTGTATCAGCAAGTGAAAACAAATTAGCTGCATGGTCTGAATCATTGAAAACATATGATGTAGATTGATAAATTGGAACAGCTCTTGTCCCTTGAGTTTTTTTCACGTCATGTCCAGCATGAAGTGCATTAGTTGATAATTTTAAGCTCATAATTGATAGTTTTTAGTTAATTCTTAATAAAATTCTTTTCTAATTTGTTCAACATAATCCAATTTTTCCCAAGTAAATAATTCAACTTCCTTTTCATATTTTTCACCATTTGGCAACTTAAAAGATTTTAGAATTTTCATAGGTTTTCTTCCCATATGTCCATAAGATGCTGTTTCAAAATAAATTGGATTTCTTAATTTTAGACGTTTCTCTATTGAATATGGTCTCATGTCAAAAATTTTTAAAATTTTCTGTGCAATTTCTGAATCAGATAAATTAATTTTTGATGTACCAAATGAATTAATATTAATAGAGGTTGGGATAGAAACACCTATAGCATAACTTACTTGAACTAAAATTTCTTTTGCTATTCCCGCTGCAACTAAATTTTTTGCTATGTGTCTTGCGGCATAAGCTGCGCTTCTATCAACTTTGCTTGGATCTTTTCCGCTAAATGCTCCTCCACCATGTGCTCCCTTGCCTCCATATGTGTCAACAACAATTTTTCTGCCTGTAAGTCCAGCATCACCATGAGGTCCACCAATGACAAATCTACCAGTAGGGTTAATATGATAGGTAATTTCATTATTAAATAAAGATTTAACTCTGGAACTTTCTTTTTCTCTGATTCTGGGAATTAAAATATTTTTAATATCATCGTTTATTTTATCCAGCATTTTGTCATCATCTTTTTCAAAAGGATCATGTTGAGTCGAAACTACAATAGTGTCAATATTCATAGGAACTCCATTCTCATCATATTGTATTGTTACTTGAGACTTCGAATCTGGACGTAAATATTTAATCTGACTAGATTGTTTTCTTAAAATGGATAACTCAATCAAAATCTTATGCGATAAATCTAAAGCAAGTGGAATAAAATTTTCTGTTTCATCTGTAGCATAGCCAAACATTATCCCTTGATCGCCAGCCCCCTGATCTTCATTTATTAATCTTTCAACTCCCCTATTTATATCTTCTGATTGCTGGTGTAAAAAATTATTGACATCGCACGTATTACCAGTAAATTTATATTCTTCTTTAGTGTATCCAACTTTATTTATGGTTTCCCTAACAATTTTTTCTACATCTATATTAACGTTGCTTTTAACTTCTCCTGCAATGATAGATTTTCCAGTTGTGACAAGAGTTTCACATGCAACTTTAGATTTTGGATCAAAAGCTAAAAAGTTATCTAATATAGAATCACTTATTTGATCAGCAAGCTTGTCAGGGTGACCCTCGCTAACAGATTCAGATGTAAAAAAATAAGACATTTAAATTGCTTTAAACGAAGAATTTGACGTATGATGTTTAAAGCAACACTGCTTTAGCATTTTTTTTTGAGGTTGCAATCAGTCAAATCCTTCCTCTTAATAAGCACAAATATATATATTTTATTTTTCAAAATAAAAAAAGGTTTTTGTTTTGTCTACAGATAAAAAAGTTTTTATCTTCCAAACCAAAATAAGATAATGCATATAGCAGTCGCTGGAAATATTGGATCAGGAAAAACTAGTCTAACAAAATTACTTTCTAAACACTATAAATTAGAAGCCCATTATGAAGATGTTTCTGAAAACCCGTATTTAAATGATTTTTATGATCATATGGAAAGATGGTCATTTAACCTACAGATATACTTTCTTAACAGTAGATTTAGACAGTTACTAGCATTCAAGAATAATAAAAAAAATTTTATTCAAGACAGAACTATTTATGAAGATGCATATATTTTTGCTCCAAATTTAAACTCTATGGGGTTAATGAATAAAAAAGATTTCAATAATTATAAAAATCTATTCGAATTAATTGAATCACTAATTAAAGGTCCTGATTTACTGATCTACCTAAGAAGTGGCATTCCAAATCTTGTTAATAAAATTCACAAAAGGGGTAGAGATTATGAAAATTCCATAAGTATTGAATATCTCAGTCGTTTAAATGAACGTTATGAAGCTTGGATTTCTACTTACAATAAAAGTAAACTGATAGTTTTTGATGTTGATGAAATTGATTTTGTTGAAAAGAAGAAAGATTTCAAATTTATTCTGGAAAAACTTGACCCAATTTTAAGTAAACTTTCTTAAATTCTTGTTCACGGCTTATAATTAAATGTCTCATAAATAAAAGTAATTTTTTTATCTTTTTTGAGATTAGATATTATATTTGCCGTAAAATAAAAAAAATATCATGGACAAGATTTTATATTTTATACCAGCCACCGGTGTAATTGCATTAATATACGTATACATTAAAAATCGTTGGGTTTCATCAAAAGAAGTAGGAAATGCTAAGATGGCCAAAATCGCAAAAAATATTGCTGATGGAGCAATGGCTTTTTTAAAAGCTGAATATAAAATTTTATCAATTTTTGTAATTCTTACCTCAGTCCTCCTAGCAATTAAGGGAGTCAATGAAGGAACAAGTTGGCTAGTATCATTATCATTTATTATTGGTGCTGGATGTTCGGGTCTCGCTGGATTTATTGGAATGAAAGTTGCTACTAAAGCAAATGTTAGAACTACCAATGCAGCTCAAAAATCTTTAGGGAAAGCACTAGAAATAGCTTTTTCTGGCGGTTCGGTAATGGGAATGGGCGTTGTCGGGTTAGGTGTTTTAGGTATAAGTTCATTATTCCTGGTTTACATGGAACTCTTTGACAGTGTCGATACCGTTATTAAAGTTATATCAGGGTTTTCACTTGGAGCTTCCTCAATTGCACTTTTTGCAAGAGTCGGTGGAGGGATTTACACAAAGGCTGCAGATGTTGGTGCTGATCTTGTTGGTAAAGTTGAAGCAGGTATTCCTGAGGATCACCCTTTAAATCCAGCAACAATTGCCGATAATGTTGGAGACAATGTTGGAGATGTTGCGGGAATGGGAGCTGATCTTTTTGAGTCTTTTGTTGGCTCAATAATTGGTGCAATGGTTCTTGGTGCAGCTTTTTTAAACCTTTCAGAATTTCAGAATAATGAAATAAATGCCGTAATATTACCTCTTTTCATTGCTGGAGCTGGAATAATTATGTCCATAATTGGAACCTTTTTTGTTAGAGTTAAAGAAGGTGGAAATCCTCATACCGCTCTTAATATTGGTGAATTTGGCTCAGCATTTTTAATGATCATTACAACTTATTTCCTAATCCACTTTTTATTACCTGATACTTGGGAATATAATGATTTTATCTACTCAGCAAATGGCGTCTTTTATGCAACAATATCAGGTTTAGTTGTTGGATTAGGAGTTGGAAAAATAACAGAATACTATACTGCAACTGGAAAGAATCCTGTCATCTCGATTGTTAGACAATCTGAAACAGGTCCTGCAACAACAATTATTTCTGGTTTAGGAGTTGGAATGATTTCTACTGCGGTTCCAATAATTCTTATCTGTATTGCTATAATTACATCATATTATTTCGCTGGTCTATATGGAATAGCAATTGCTGCTGTTGGAATGCTTGCAAACACAGGAATACAACTTGCAGTTGATGCATACGGACCGATTTCGGATAATGCTGGNGGTATTGCTGAAATGGCTGAACTTCCTGCAGAAGTAAGAGAAAGAACTGATAAATTAGATGCCGTAGGGAATACAACAGCTGCAATTGGCAAAGGATTTGCAATTGCTTCAGCTGCTCTTACAGCCTTGGCACTATTTGCTGCGTTTATGCAAACTGCCAAAATAACTTCAATTGATATTTCAAACCCCATTGTTATGACAGGTCTTTTAATCGGAGCAATGCTCCCATTTGTTTTTTCTGCTCTGTCCATGAATGCAGTTGGAAAAGCTGCTATGAGTATGATTGAAGAAGTTAGAAGACAGTTTAATGAATTACCAAAGCTTAAAGCTGCTCTTGCAATAATGAAAAAATATAACTCAGATCTTTCAAAAGCATCTAAATCAGATATTAAAATATTCAATGATGCAGATGGAATTGCAGAATACAGTAAATGTGTTGAAATTTCAACAAAGGCAGCTCTTCGAGAAATGATTTTACCTGGTGTTATGGCTATTTTTGTTCCTGTAATTATTGGATTCTTAGGTGGCGCTGAAATGTTAGGAGGTCTTTTAGCAGGCGTTACTTCAAGTGGAGTTCTAATGGCTATTTTTCAATCTAATGCTGGAGGAGCGTGGGATAATGCTAAAAAAATGATTGAAGAAGACGGTCGCAAAGGCTCAGAAGCTCATAAAGCAGCTGTTGTTGGAGATACCGTGGGAGATCCTTTTAAAGACACATCAGGTCCGTCCTTAAATATATTACTTAAATTAATTTCTGTTGTAGCGCTAGTGATAGCTCCATTATTATAAAAAAAGAAATAATAAGGATTTAGAGTTTTATTATATATAGAGAACTTTTTTAACTGCTTTTACAACGTCGTCAGCTTTTGGTAACCATTCAGAAAGTAAAGTAGGTGAATAAGGAGCAGGAGTGTCAGCTGTATTTATTTTTTCGATAGGGGCATCAAGATAATCAAAAATATGACTTTGAACTTGATAAGTTATCTCAGTAGAAATATTACCAAAAGGCCAAGACTCCTCTAAAATAACTAATCTATTTGTCTTTTTAACGGAATCAAAAATAGTTTCATAATCCATGGGCCTAATTGTTCTTAAATCAATTATTTCACAGTCAATGTTATCTTTTTCTAGGATTTCAGATGCTTTATAAACCTCTTTAATTATCTTACCAAAAGATACAATTGTTACATCTTTTCCAGTTTTTTTTATGTCAGCAACTCCTATTGGAATAATATATTCTCCTTCTGGAATTTCTCCTTTATCTCCATACATCTGTTCAGATTCCATAAAAATGACCGGATCATTATCCCTGATTGCAGATTTTAATAAACCCTTTGCGTCGTATGGATTTGAAGGAACAATAACTTTCAAACCAGGACAATTTGCAAACCAACTCTCAAAAGCTTGAGAATGAGTAGCACCAAGTTGTCCTGCAGACCCTGTAGGCCCTCTGAAAACAATTGGACACGAGAATTGACCGCCAGACATTATTCTTATTTTAGATGCATTATTAATTATTTGATCTATTCCAACCAATGCAAAATTAAATGTCATAAATTCTATGATAGGTCTGTTACCTGTCATTGTAGAGCCAACGCCTATACCTGAAAAACCTAATTCTGAAATTGGAGTATCAATGACTCGTTTATCTCCAAATTCATCTAACATTCCCTTTGAAGCCTTATAGGCGCCATTGTATTCGGCAACTTCTTCACCCATAAGATATACAGATTCATCAAGTCTCATTTCTTCTGACATAGCTTCAGCTATAGCTTCTCTAAACTGTACTGTTTTCATTGGTTATAATATTTGACAAATTTACGTCAAATCGAATTTACGACACTTTTAATTGTTATTTTTTTTGAAATAAATAATTATTTAAAGTTTGGATAATTTATTTAAGATGTTTTTTATAATTTGCTGAGAGAATTAAATGAAACTAATCCGTTTAGAAATAAAGGCACTTTCATATACTGAAACTCAAACAGGGGCCTATGCTATGATTTTAAATGAAGTGGGTGGAGATAGAAAGCTTCCAATAATTATTGGAGGTTTTGAAGCTCAATCCATTGCTATTGCTCTTGATCAAGAAATTAAAACAAAAAGACCTCTTACACATGATTTATTTAAAAATTTATCCTCTGAATTTAAAATCTCATTACAACAAATAATTATTAACAAATTAGAAGATGGTGTTTTTCATTCTAATCTATTTTTTAACTATAATAATTCTGAAAAAATTATTGATGCCAGAACCTCTGATGCTGTTGCTCTTGCAATTAGATTTGATGCTCCCATATACACCTATGAATCAATTTTGAAAATTGCTGGATTTAACTCTGCTGAATCTGAAAAAAATAAAAATGATTCAGACAAGGATTGGTCTGAAAATTTAATTAATAAAAAACAATTCTCACTTGAAGATTTAAAAAACCTTCCGCCTTCAAAACTAAAATCTTTACTAAAAAGATTTGTTAAGTTAGAAAATTATGAAAAAGCTGCAATTATAAGGGATGAAATTCTAAAAAGAGAATCAAAATAATTTAGTGTTAATCTTTTTTTGAAAACTTTTTAATCTGTTTCAATTCAATTTGTAACTGTTGCATATTTTTGAATACTAGTAAAAGTTGAAATGCAACAATATTTAGATCTGTTAAAGCATATAAAAGAAAGGGGGACTGCTAAAAACGACAGAACAGGCACTGGAACAAAAAGCGTTTTTGGTTATCAAATGCGGTTTGATCTTAATGACGGTTTTCCTTTGTTGACAACAAAAAAAATACATTTTAAATCAGTTGTGTATGAACTTCTTTGGTTTTTAAAAGGAGACACTAACATAAAATATCTAACTGATAATGGAATTAGAATTTGGAATGAATGGGCAGATGATAAAGGAGATTTAGGCCCTATCTACGGAAAACAATGGAGAAATTGGAATAATGAGGGGATTGATCAAATCAAATTAGCTATAGATACTTTGAAAAAAAATCCAGACAGTAGAAGAGTGCTTATTTCAGCTTGGAATCCATCAGTACTTCCAGATAGTAAATTAAACTTTATAGAAAATGTTGCTAATAATAAAGCTGCATTACCTCCCTGTCATGCATTTTTTCAATTTTACGTATCAAATGACAAATTATCTTGTCAGCTCTATCAAAGAAGTGCAGATGTTTTTTTAGGTGTGCCTTTCAATATTGCATCATATGCACTTTTAACAATGATGATAGCTAATGTATGCAACTATAAATTAGGAGAATTTATTCACACCTTTGGAGATGTTCATATTTATTTAAATCATATGGATCAAATAAATGAGCAGCTTACCAGAAAGCCTAAGCCATTACCAAAAATCACCATCAATTCTGAGGTTACAAATATTTTTGATTATAAATACTCTGATTTTNATCTAATTGGATACGATCCACATCCACTAATCAAGGGTAAAGTTGCAGTTTAATTAATTATTTTTTTGGTTTAATATTGTGACCAAATTCTCAACGTCACTTTGATTATTATAAAAGTGAATGGAAAATCTTATAAATTCTCCTCTTAATGAAAAATAAACTTTATTTTTTATAAGAAGATCATAGATCTTTTTATTGTAAGGAATACTTAGTATTGAGCTATCTGATCCTTTTTTGTTTAAAAAAGGATTTAACTCCATCTGAACCAGTTCATTTTTTAATTTAAGAATCAGTCTTTTATTTTCTTTAACCAAGGATTTAAAATTAATGTCTCTTAGTTTTCTTATAGCAAAAAGAAGAGAATATGTTGATAAAATATCAAAATGTCCAACATAAACTTTATCATAGATAATTTCTTTAGTAGAATTGGTCCTTTCTAGAAAATTTTTTGAAAAGGCTAAAAAACCATTCCCAAAGCCAGCTAAAATCCATTTATATCCACTTGAAATAATTACATCAAATGGAGAATTTGAAAAATCAAAAAAATCTGTACCAAAATATTGCGAAGCATCTCCTATAATAATCAAATCTGGAAATTTATTTTTTAACTGATTCAAAAATTGAAAATTAATCTTGTATCCAGTTATATATTGAACAATACTTAAAATAATAACTTCAATTTTATTATTCTTTATACTATCATAAATCAATTCTTCAATTTCATTAGAAAAATTCAATTTGAAGACAGTAAAACTTCTCTCCTCTATAGCGCTTATAATTGAGGGGTAATCTTCTGCAATTGTTAATACTTTTGCTCCATCCCAAATTCTATCTAAAACTATTCTAATCCCAATGGAAAAATTCGGAACAAAAAAAGTGTTGCTTTTATCAGAATTGATATAATCAGATATTGATTTTTGAATTGAATTTATTTTATCATTAGCATCAATTTTAAATTTATCCCCCGTATGTAAATATTCTAATTCAATTTTATTTCTGTAGTTAAATAATGATTTTGACATAAGTCCTACATATGCAGTATTAAAATATAAACTTGAATTTAAAATTGGAAAATCTTCTCGAATCATTAAAACTCTGTAATAAAGTGTAAATTTGTTTCATCAAAATTAATCCATTTATTTTTATATGATATTGGATAAATTTTTTGTTATAATTTTTTTTAAAATTGATGATTACTATAATAGCGGCTGTTTCAGAAAACAATGCTTTGGGAAAAGATAATGGACTGATTTGGCATCTTCCAGAGGATTTAAAAAGATTTAAAAAACTAACAAATAATCATTGTATTATTATGGGTAGAAAAACTTTTGAATCTCTTCCAAAAATGCATCCATTACCAAACAGACATAATATTGTTATTACACGTAATAAGGATTTCAAAATAGATGGCGTAACAACATGTCATTCAATTGAAGAGGCTTTAAAAGTTTCAAGTTATGATAGTCAACCCTTCATAATTGGAGGTGGGCAAATATACAAGCTTGCAATGAAATTTACTGAAAAAATTGAATTAACTAAGATTTATAAAACATTTGACGCTGACACCTTTTTCCCTAAAATAGATGAAAATAAATGGAAATTAGTTGAGGAGAAATTTCATAAAAAAAATGATATAAATAATTTTAATTTTTCATATTTAACCTATTTAAAAAAAAATAAATGAAAGCATATGTTTTCCCTGGGCAAGGTTCTCAATATCCAGGAATGGGAAAAGATCTTTATAGTAGTTCTAAACTAGCAAAAGAACTTTTTCTTACAGCTGATGAAATCTTAGGGTTTAACATTTCTGAAATTATCTTCAATGGAAGTAAGGAGGATCTTAAAGAAACACAAATCACACAACCAGCAATTTATATTTATTCAGTTATTTTATCAAAAATAATTGGTGAAAAATTTAAACCTAAATTTGTTGCAGGTCACTCTCTTGGTGAGTTGTCTGCATTGACTGCTATTAAAACAATTAGTTATGAAGACGGTTTAAAACTTGTTTCAAAAAGAGCATTTGAAATGCAAAATGCATGTGAAAAAATTCCAGGTACTATGGCTGCTATTTTAGGTATTGAAGATAAAATAGTAGAGCAAGTTTGCGATGAAATTAATGGGGAAGTTGTGACAGCTAATTATAATTGTCCAGGACAAATAGTTATCTCTGGTGAGATAAAAGCAGTACAAACAGCATGTGAAAAATTAAAACAACTGAACGCTAAAAGAGCTTTAATACTTCCTGTTGGAGGAGCTTTTCATTCTCCTTTGATGAAATCTGCAAAAAATGAATTTGCGAAAGAAATAGAATTAATTAAATTCAATGAACCCATATGCCCAATTTATCAAAATTATACTGCCAGCCCTGTTCTAAATCCAAATGATATTAAGAAAAATCTTATTCAGCAAATTACATCTCCTGTAAAATGGACTCAAACAATAAAAAACATATCTTCTGATGGAGTGAATGAATTCATTGAAGTTGGGCCAGGAAAAGTTCTTCAAGGATTAATTAAAAAAATTCTGCCAAATAAAAAATCTTACTCTCTAGAAATTTAGATTACTGAACAGATTTATAAACTTGTCCGTTTTTCATCACAAAAACGATATTTTGAAGTGCTGAAATATCATCCAATGGATTATTATCAGTAGCTATTATATCAGCATAGTAACCAGAGGCTATTTGGCCCAGTAAATCTTCTTTTTGAAGTATTTTAGCATTAGTGATTGTAGCAGATTGAATACATTCTTTTTCAGGCATTCCTGCTTCAACCATATAAATAAATTCTTTAGCATTTAAACCATGTGGGAAAACACCTGCATCTGTTCCAAAGGAAATTGGCACACCTCTTTTATATGCTTTTCCAAAAGTACTTTGAATCTTGGGGCCAATCGCAAGTGCCTTTGGAACAATTATATCGGGATAGTAACCTGGAATTTTAGCTTTTTCCTCAACTTGCTTACCAGCAGTTATGGTTGGAACCAGAAATGAATTTTTTTTCTTCATTAGATCCATTGTCCTCTCACTCATTAAAGTACCGTGTTCAATTGTTTTAACGCCGGCTAAAACGGCTCTGTACATCCCCTCATCCCCATGAGCATGAGCAGCAACATGCATTCCATAGTCATTAGCAGTTTCAACAACAGCTTTGATTTCTTCAAAAGTAAACTGAGGATTTTGACCACTTTTTGCAACACTTAGAACTCCTCCAGTAGCAGTAATTTTTATACAATCTGCCCCATTTTTATAACGCTGTCTTACAGCTTTTTTTGCGTCATCAACAGAATTGACAACTCCCTCTTTTGGTCCAGGATTACCCATCAACTTTCGACTAGATCCATTTGTTGGATCAGCATGACCACCAGTAGTTCCTAAAGATTTCTCAGAGGTATAGATTCTGGGACCTATAACATCTCCAGAGTTGATAGCATTTCTGAGTGAAACATTAACACCAGTCCCTCCTAAATCACGAACTGTTGTAAAACCAGCAAGTAAAGTTCGCTCAGCATACTTTACAGAGGAATATGCCCTGTCAGCTTCATTTTCAGTGTATTTTTTTAAATATCTCTTCGGATCAGTTTCACCTTCTAAGTGAACATGCATGTCTATGAGCCCAGGAAGAACATACTTTGATTTTAGGTCAATAATCTTGTCAGTTGGTATTTCTGAGGTTAAAAAACCTTTTTTTATGTCTATGATTTTTTCATTTTCAACAATGATTGTAGATTCGCTCATTAAAACTCCTTTCTTTGAATCAAAAATTTTACCACATTGAATATATGTTTGTTGAGCATAAGTAAAAAGACCCAAAAAAATAAATACGATAGATATTCTCATTTCATTTGTTTTTAAAAAATGACTTTATTGAACTACTAATATAATCAATTTGATTTTCATCTAACTCACTGTGCATGGGTAGAGAAATTACTTCATTAACCATTTTATTTGTCACCTTGAAATTATCCTCAATATAACTATCGTTGTGATATGCTTTTTGTTTATGAAGTGGAAGAGGATAATAAATACCATATGGAATATTATCACCGCTGAGATGTTCTGCTAATTTATCTCGATCAGAATTGGTTACTCTTATAGTGTATTGATGATATACATGTGAAGATCTTGATATATTGTGAAATGGAGTTATAATATTTTCATGGTTTTTTAAAGCATTATTATATTCATTAGCGGCATTTTGTCTTTTTTGATTATAAGAATCAAGATACTTTAATTTAACCTTTAAAATTGCAGCTTGTAGTGAATCTAACCTTGAATTGACCCCAAGCAAATCATGATAATATCTTTTGTACATTCCGTGATTACTTATAGCTCTAATCCGATCAGCAAATTCATTGTTATCAGTAAAAATTGCACCACCGTCTCCATAAGCTCCAAGATTTTTTGAGGGGAAAAAAGAGGTTGTCCCAATATCCCCAATCGTACCTGCTTTCTTTTTCTCTCCATTTAAAAAAGTATAAGTAGATCCCATGGACTGGGCATTGTCCTCGATAATGAATAGTTTATTCTCTTTAGCAATATTAAGAATTTCATCCATATTTGAAATTTGACCAAAGAGATGTACTGGTATAATTGCTTTTGTTTTTTTTGTCAAGGCTTCTTTAACTTTATTTGGATCAATATTAAATGTCTTAGGATCAATATCAACTAGAATAGGTTTTAGTCCAAGAAGTAATATAACTTCTATAGTTGCAGCAAAAGTAAAATCTGTTGTTATTATTTCTTCTCCAGGATTAAGCTCCAAACTCATCAAAGCTATTTGAAGAGCATCAGTTCCACTTCCACAAGCTATTGCATTATTTACTCCCAAATACTTTTCCAAGTCTCTTTCAAATTCCGATACATCAGGACCTTTAATGAATTGAGTAGAATGTAAAACTTGATTTAAAGATTTTCGAATCTCCTGTTCAATTTCTTTATACTGACCCTTAAGGTCGACCATTTCAATTTTTTTCATGTCAGCAAAATTAAAAAAAGCATCTGCCTTTCGGTAATAAAAAACTATTTTTGAGAAAAATTGTTTTGCATTTCATATACAATCAGTTAATTGGTCTGACAAATTTAATCCTCCCTCTTGTAGGAATATTTTCAAAAAAAATAAATGATTTTATTAATGGAAGAAAATCTGCAATAGAAAAAATCAAGAAAAGCTTTAATAGTGAAGACAAAATAATATGGATTCATTCTTCATCACTTGGTGAGTTTGAACAGGGAATACCAATAATTTACGAAATAAAAAAAACATTAAAAGAATATAAAATTTTAGTTACATTTTTTTCGCCATCAGGATATAATGCAAAAAAAAACTCTAAAGAAGTTGATCTAGTTACTTATCTACCCCTTGATTCGCCTAAAAATGCAAGAAAATTTTTGGATGCTTTTTGTCCTAAATTAGTGATACTAATTAAATATGAATTTTGGCCAAATTATTTGATTGAGCTCAACAAAAGAAAAATAAGTGTTATTTCTGTCTCAAGTATATTCAGACCTCCCCAATTTTTATTTAATAATATTTTTAAAAATTATCAAAAGATACTTTCTACAATAAGTCACTTTTTTGTTCAAAATAAGGAGTCAAAATCCCTTCTAAATTCAATTGGAATAAATCAAGTAACTATAAGCGGTGATACGAGATTTGATAGAGTATATGAATTTATAAATCGTAATAATGAATTAGAATTAATTGATTCTTTCATAAAAAATGAATTTTGTTTTGTTGCTGGTAGCACTTGGAGTGAAGATTATAATCTTATGGATAAGCTTTTCATAAGCAAGAAAAATGAAAAAATTATCATTGCTCCTCACGATGTGTCAGCCAAATCATTAAAAGTGTTAGAGAAAAAAATTAAAAAACCTTATACGAAATGGAGTTCTTATAATAAAAAAATAGACTCCAACAAGAATATATTAATCATTGATATCATTGGTGTTTTGACAAAAGTTTACAGTTACGCTTCTTTAGTATATGTTGGAGGTGGGATGGGTAAAAAAGGTCTACATAATATTTTAGAGCCTGCAGTTTTTGGTGTCCCAATTATTATTGGTAAAAATTATTCAAAATTTAAAGAAGCTTCTGACTTGGTTAAAAAAAGAGGTGTTTTTAAAGTAGAATCAAAGAATAATTTTATAATGAAATACAAAGAATTTTTTGATGATAAAATTGCCAGACAAAAAGCTGGAAAAATTAATCATAATTACGTAAAAGATCATACAGGTGCATCAAAAATAATAAAAGAATATATGACTAAGGTATTATCTAATTAGTTATAATAATAACTATATTTACGATCCGATGAGAAATAGTATAATAATATTATTACTTTCAATAACATTTAGTTATAGCCAGGTAACTACTCTTGAAAGGCTTCGAAAATTAAATGAAAATCCCCCTATTAATATAATTTTATTAATCGGAGATGGAATGGGCCTCTCTCAAATATCTGCTGGTATGTATGCTGATAAAAATTCAACTGCTCTAGAAAAATTCAATGTTATTGGTCTACAAAAGACTCATTCAGCTAATGCTCTTGTAACAGACTCGGCAGCTAGTGCAACTGCAATGGCATGTGGTAAAAAAACCTATAATGGTGCTATTGGAGTCAATATGGCCAGGCAACCTTTAGAATCTATTCTAGAGATATGTAAATCTAAAAATTATTTAGCTGGTTTAATTTCAACCTCCAGTATTGTTCATGCTACTCCAGCCTCCTTCTACGCAAACGTTGTTTCAAGAAAAGAATATCAGGATATTGCTCTTCAATTAAGTGAACATGAAGTTGATTATTTTATTGGTGGTGGTAAAAAACATTTTGATAAAAGAGAGGATAAACGGGACCTTATAAGTGAAATGGAAGATAAAAACTATGAAATTGTTTCTACTTTTTCAAGATTTAAAAAATCTGAATCAAATAAAGTTGGATATTTCACATATGTTGATGAGCCTCCAAGAGCACTTGATCTTAGAAAACCTTCCTTAGGAGATCTTTTATCCTCAACCCTTGAGAAAATAGATAGTAGAAATCAACCTTTTTTTCTGATGGTAGAAGGCTCTCAAATTGACTGGGGTGGTCATGGAAATGATACAGATTATATTGTTTCAGAATTTGAAGATTTTGATGGTGCCATTGATGTAGCTTTTGAGTTTGCAAAAAAAGACCAAAATACTCTAGTCATAGTAACTGCAGATCATGAAACTGGTGGAATGGGTATAAACAAAGGTAGTATAAGAACTTTTAAATTTGAAGCTCAGTATACAACATTGGGACATACAGCCACTATGGTACCTGTTTTTAGTTATGGTCCATCCTCTGAAAAATTCTCAGGTATCTATGATAACACAGAGATCTTCCAAAAGATGGTTGAATCGATAAATGGTCCCTAAGATTTATTTTGTTCTAAGCTGAGCAACAATATTTTTCTGAAAAGCTCCATCATCTTCGAGAATCTTATAAAACTCCTCGATATATTCAACAACTGATGAGTACTCTGACTCCAGTTCAAAATGATCTTGATAGCTTTCAATTATTTCAAAAACCCTACCCTTTTTTGATATAAATTCATCTCTTACTTGATCGATAATAGTTTGGGCTCTTTTAAATCCTCTATATTTTCTCTCACGAACAGAAGAAATACCAAGAGTTTCATTAGCAACTGCATAACTTGCATTTACCAATCCAGACATATCAAAATCGTATGGTAAAGGCATAATTTTTTTGTCCACAAACAATAACTTACCATTGTGCTGATATGCTACAGAAAAATCTGTGTTTCCAATCATATATTGGAAAAAAGTATTTCTAACAGATGTTGTGGCATCCATAGCTAGTGGATGAGTATACCTTTCAAAAACTTTTCCGTCAAATCGCTTTGCGACTTTTTTATCATCTTCAATTAAAAATCCCTTTAATTGATAAACTTTTGTCTTTTTCCCCTTTGGTTCTTCAAACTCAATATCTAATTCCCTTGTTTTAAAATGATAGGGAGAAAAAACTTCATAAAACTTATACCCTAAAAGTTCTTGGATAACATTATCATTTTTTTCTTTCTGCTGAAGGCATGGTAATACAAGTTTCAATGTTTTATTTTCAGAAAATAAAGTACCCTCTCTATTAGCCTTTTTTATTTTCATTTTAATTGGAGGAAAATAACATTTAGCTCTTCTAAAATTTCCTCTGGCTCTTAAATTTACTTCAAAAGTTTTCCATGATGATCCATCCATGTATGCAAGATCAGTGGTAATGTAGGTTGAATCATTTGTTTTCTTATTCATTTCTTTATTTGAATAGTTAATTTTTACTTTCAAAGGATTCTGATCATCAAACAAAGAATTAGTGCTTTCTGCGTTCTGAGCATAAATTTGAAAGGAGAAAATAAAACTCAGAATAAAAAATACTTGTTTTTTCATAATATAGTTAATAGATTTAATGGCTAATTTAATAAAAAAATATTGTGATACGATATCTTTCAATAATCAATCATAGGACACTGATAACCCTTGTGTTGTCATTTGCCTTACCTTTTTTCGCCTATAAATTTAGAATAGTCTATAATATTGACTTAACACTTATAAGTATTGCAATAATTTTTCCCTTAGTTTTTGCTATACGAGGTGCTTTTAGAAGAAGAGAAAAAGCATTAGAGCATTTAAGCCTATATAGAGGGGCATTAAGAACCATAGAATATTTTTTTGTAAATAGTGCTAATCTGAGTGATGAAGCTAAAGAAAAGTCTAAAAAATTATTAATCGATCTAGGTGATTCTTTTTTAGATCATCTCTCTCAATCTGACACAAATACGAAAGATGTCGATCAAAAAACCGAAGCAATTTTCGCTTTTGTTAGAGAAAATGAGGAAAGCATTCAAGGGGGGGCAAGACAAAAAATATTCAGATTTATTAGAGACGTTCACATTGCTCAGGAAAATTTACTTGCCATTCATACTCACAGAACGCCTATAAGTCTTAAAGCGTATTGTTTAATTTTTATTTATCTCTTCCCTATTATCTACACACCAGCGGTAGTAAACAAGATAGGATTAGATGAAGTGGGGTCCGAACCATTAACATACTTTATTGTGATGCTTAGTGAGTTTATATTAATTTCTCTATATAATATTCAGGATCAAATGGAATATCCATTTGATAAAGATGGATTAGATGATATAAAGCTGGATGAATTTAAGATAAAAAGAGGTAATTAATTTCTTAATACCAAAAACTTGTTGATTGAAAAGTTTTTATCCTTTTAAAGGTTAGAATCACAATATATTTGTGCGGGTGGAGGGACTCGAACCCACACGCCGTGAAGCACTAGATCCTAAATCTAGCGTGTCTACCAATTTCACCACACCCGCTTTTAATTTGCCGGTAAATATAATCAAGTTTTGATAAAATTAATCTAGAGTCACCAAAAGAAACAAGGTTTTGTTAATTTTGGAATAAAATTCCTTTGATATGATAATTGAAAAAAAAGAGTATTTAGATGAATTATTTGAGTTTTTAAAAATCCCCTCTATAAGTGCAGATCCTAAATACAAAAATGATGTTAAAAAAGCAGCTAATTGGATTGCTAAAAAACTTTTAGAGGCAGGATGCGAAAAAGTTAAAATTGAGAAAACAAAGGGACACCCCATTGTTTATGGAGAAAATATTATTTCAAAAGAATTACCAACGATATTAGTATATGGGCACTATGATGTTCAGCCTCCTGATCCTATTGATTTGTGGGAAAGCCCTCCTTTTGAACCGATAATAAAAAAAACAAAAATTCACCCTGACGGAGCGATTTTTGCCAGAGGATCATGCGATGATAAAGGACAGTCTTATATGCATGTTAAAGCGTTTCAAATTCTGAAATCATCTGGTAAGCTAAAATGTAATGTTAAATTTATTTTTGAAGGTGAAGAAGAAGTTGGAAGTGAAAATTTGGAGAGTTATGTAAATGAGTTTAAGGGAAAGCTAAAATCTGATATAATAATAATATCTGATACAGGAATTGGAAGCCTAGAAAAACCAAAAATTACTATTGGTTTAAGAGGATTAAGTTATATGGAGATTGCTGTCCTAGGGCCAAATAGAGATCTACATTCAGGACTATATGGGGGTAGCGTGGCTAATCCCATAAATGTTTTAAATAAAATTATCGCATCACTTCATAATGAAGAAAATAAAATTACAATTCCAGGTTTTTATGAAGATGTAGTTGAGCTCTCAAAAAAAGATAGAGAAAAAATTATTTTTTCAGAATTGGATGAAAAGAACTTCAGAAAATCACTTGACATAAATTCTACTGACGGTGAATTAGAATATAATACAGAAGAAAGAAGATCTATTCGTCCTACATTAGATGTGAATGGAATATGGGGTGGATACATGGGGGAAGGCTCTAAAACTGTTATTCCTAGTAGCGCCCATGCAAAAATATCAATGCGACTTGTACCAAATCAAAAATGGAAAAAAATTAGTTCATTATTTAAAAACCATATTGAAAAGATATCACCAAAACATGTCAAAATAAACGTAAAAACTCATCATGGCGGAGAGCCGTATCTGATGCCAATAAATAATTTAGGATATCTAGCGGCTGAAAAGGCATATAAAGAAAGTTTTGGAATAAAACCTGAGCCTAAAAGAGATGGTGGAAGTATACCTATTGTCCCAATGTTTGAAAAAATTCTTGGGTCCAAAACAGTTTTGATGGGCTTTGGATTTGATAGTGATGCAATACATTCCCCCAATGAACACTTTGGTGTCAAAAACTTTTATAAAGGGATAGAAACGATTATTCTATTTTACAAGAATTTTTCAGAAAAAAGTTAACAGTAAATTGCTTAATCTATAATTTAAATAAATCTGAAGCAATTTTATCAGATATAAATTTACCATTGGCAGTAATTTTAATGATATCTCCATCCATAGATAACATTTTTGAATCTATGTAAATATCTATCTGCTTCATGAAATATTTTAAATATTTACTCCCAAAAATTTTTTCAATCTTTCGCAAAGAAACTCCTGAAGAGGTTCTAAGTCCTAACATAATATATTCGTTATAAGATTCTGATATTGTTAAATTTTCTTCGCCAAAACAAAGTTCCCCTTCTTTAATTGATTTCATGTAAAGATTTATATTTGAGACATTCCAACTTCTCTTGAAATGACCATCAAAGCTATGAGCTGATGGCCCTATACCCAAATATGGTTTTCTAAGCCAGTAGTTACAATTATTAACTGATTGGAAATCTGACTTAGCAAAATTAGAAATCTCATAGTGCAAATATTTTTTATCTTCTAAAATTGAAATCATTTTATCAAATTGTTTTTTAATCAATTCATCAATTGGCATTATGATTTTTTTATTTTTTACTTTATGATCAAGAACTGTTTTTGGCTCAACAGTCAATGCATAACATGAAAAATGTTTTGGGTCAAACTCCAACGCTTTTTTAATATTGAACATGAAATCTTTAAGGCTACTTTCTGGGATTCCATAAATTAAATCTACAGAATAATTTTCAAAGATTTCTGAAACAATTTCTATAGCTTTCAAAGACTGAATTGATGTGTGGTTTCTATTCATCAATAGAAGATCTTTCTCTAAAAAAGATTGAATACCAAGACTTAATCGGTTTATTCCAGTTTTTTTTAAACCTTTAATATATTCCATTGAAACATCATCTGGATTTAATTCTAAAGTCATCTCTGTATTTTTTGAAATAATAAATTTCTCTTTTACTTTTGAGATTATAGAATCTATCTCCTTTAGACTAAGTAGAGATGGTGATCCTCCGCCAAAATAAACACTTTCTAAAGTATCTTTTCTCAACTCATTATATCGTAGATCAATCTCTTTTTTTAAAAAGAAAATTAGATCTTCTTTATTCTTCATTTTAGTAGAGAAATAAAAGTTACAATAATGGCAAGCTTGTTTGCAAAAAGGAAAATGTATATAAATTCCAGCCATGAAATTATTCTTGATTAAATAATAAAAATTTATACTTTTTTAATTTTATGGGGGTTTTGAGTGAGAAATGATTTCCATCCAGAAAATTTTTTCCCTGAGTCTAAATTATCCCTATTAAAAAAATGACAAACAGCAGCAGCTAAACCATCGGTTGCGTCCAAATTTTTTGGCAGTGTTTTAATTTGTAAGAGATTTTGAAGCATTTTTGCTACTTGCTCTTTGCTGGCATTTCCATTTCCTGTAATAGCCATTTTTATCTTTCTTGGAGAGTACTCGATGATTGGAATTTCTCTTGAGAGCCCTGCAGCCATTGCAACTCCTTGAGCCCTTCCTAATTTAAGCATTGATTGAACATTCTTGCCAAAGAAAGGTGCTTCAATTGCAATTTCATCTGGTTTAAATTGTTCAATCAAATCTAGAGTTCTTGAAAATATTAGTTTGAGTTTAATATAGTGATCCTTGTACTTTTGCATTTTCAATTCATTAAGTTGAAGTAAAGTTATTTTTGAACCCACTATCTTAATTAAGCCAAACCCCATTATTGTTGTTCCTGGATCTATTCCTAAAATAATTTTTTCCCCAGTTATCATTTAGAAGCTGACGCAATTATTTGAATAGGTAAAGTAAATTTTGTTTCAACTAAAGTACCAACATTAGTTTTTGTAGCAGGTAATGCCTGCGGAAGAGATATAACTGCATCACTTAGTAAATTCTCAATATCAGGCAAAAATTCAATTATGTTTTTAATGTTTTGAAGTTCAGACAAACTAAAAAAACCTTCTTTATCTATTTTAATAATGAGAAGAATTTCTTCATCTATGTCACCATTTGCTAACAAATTTGAGGAAGAAACATATTCAGTAATATAAGATGATAGAATATCAGACATACAATCAACTTGAGCATCTAAGGATAGAGCCTCACATTCGGGATAAGTTGGAGGCTGATCATCTTTTGACCATTTTGATGCTGACTCAATTTTCTTTTCAGAGATCTCAGTAGACTCAAAAAAATCACATGAAATAATTAATGGGAGCAGAGTAGCTAAAATTAAATTTTTTAAATTTTTCATGAAATCCACAGTTATTAGTATTTAATAAAATTACAACTTTTAAGAAAAATCTTATTAAAGATCTCTAATTTTATAGAATAAATTCATTTTTGTTTGGATTTCTTACTTATTCTTATTGGTCTGATTTTCATTATTCTTGGAATAATTGGAAGTTTTTTACCTGTAATACCTGGACCAATTACTGGTTGGGTTGGATTATTAATTCTTCATCAAACTTCTTTTGAATTAAATGGAAATTTATTTTTAACAATAACCCTGATTATTTCAATTTTAGTTTTTTTAATTGATTATATAATACCTGCATTAGGAGCAAAAAAGTTTGGAGGAACAAAATGGGGAATGTGGGGCTCCACCATTGGACTTATTATTGGACTTTTATTTTTAGGCCCACTTGGTGTTTTAATTGGTGCTTTTCTTGGAGCCTTTTTAGGGGAATTAATTGCTAATCCAAAAAAATCAGAACATGCTTTAAAAGCTGCTTTTGGAGCTTTTATTGGTTTTCTTTCTGGGGCTTTTTTAAAATTTTCAGTCTCATTAGTATTCCTATATTATTATTTTAAAATTGTTTTCAGCAATTTAGACCAAATAACATGATTTTGACTTGATAAAATAAACCATTAGTAATTTATTTTTTAATTTTGATTGGTATGGAATTATTTTTAATAACATTTTTTCTTGTAGGAATTGCATTTGCTGGAATCTCAATTAAAATCTGGGGGAAAAAAAATGGCGAATTCTCAGGAACTTGTGCAAGTCAGAGTCCTTTCTTAAAAAATAAAAATGAAACTTGTTCATTTTGTGGTAAATTACCCTCGGAGCAAAATTGTCCAGAACAAAATCATCAGCTTAATTGAAAAATTATAATTAATTGCCTTCATGAAAAATTTAAAAGAAATTATTCAAGGGGCTAAAAGAAAAGATCAGAAGGCATTTAAAATTTTATTTGATATGCACTGGGATTATCTATATGGTTTTATGTTAAAGACTATTCAAAATGATGAAATTACTGAAGACATTGTAGTTAAAACTTTCGCAAAAGCATTTGATAAGATTCATTCTTATGATTCTGAATATAACTTTAAAACTTGGCTTTTGACCATATCAAAAAATTTATATAAGGATTTTTTAAGAAGTGAGAATAAAATTTCTAAAATAGAAACTAGCCCTCTATATCTAAAAAATAAAAATTATCCTACTTCACTTTCACCTGAAGAAATAATCATAAATTCTCAAAAATTAGAATTTCTTTTAGATTCAATGAGAACAATGAAAGATGAATATAGAAAAATTTTAAGGCTTCGTTTTTTTGAGGATCTATCCTACAAAGAAATAAGTAAAAAATTAAATCAACCTCTAAACACAGTAAAAGTTAAGATCTTAAGAGCTAAAAATCTTTTGAACACCAAGATAAATGCTGAAAATCAATATTAAAAAACTTGGGCCAGGATTATTATTTGCTGGAGCTGCTATTGGAGTTTCTCATTTAGTTCAGTCTACTAGAGCGGGAGCTGATTATGGGTGGGGTCTTTTGTGGGCACTTCTTTTTGTTAATCTTTTTAAGTATCCTTTTTTTCAATATGGCCCAAGATATGCTTTGGCAACTGGAGAGAGTCTTTTAGACGGTTATTATAAGCTTGGAAAGGGATATTTATGGTTTTATTTTTTCTTAAATATAGCTACAATGTTTACTATACAGACAGCTGTAACAATTGTAACAGCAGGGCTAGCTTCAAATCTTTTTGGACTTTCATCAAATATGGTGTTTTGGAGTATTTTTATAACGTTTACATGTTACTTTATTTTATTAATAGGAAAATATAGATTACTTGATAAAGTGATAAAACTTATTATTATAGTTTTGTCAATAAGTACAATTTTAGCTGTCTCCATAGCTTTTTTTAAAACTCCTGATGTAATTAATTTGAATCAAACTTTTCCCGAGGGAACTGGGCTTCTATTTTTAGTTGCTTTTATGGGATGGATGCCTGCACCTCTTGACATTTCGATTTGGCATTCAATTTGGGCAATTGAAAAGAAAAAAGAATTAAAAACGCAATTTAAAATAAATGAGGGAATGTTTGATTTTAATGTGGGCTATCTCACCACTGTCATACTTGGAATTTGTTTTATTGGCCTGGGGGCTCTTGTAATGTTTGGCTCTGGTATAGAATTTTCAAATCAGGGAAATATCTTTGCTGAACAACTAATTGCTCTTTATACTTCAAGTCTTGGTAAAGCTTCTTATTTTATTATTTCAATTGCTGCTTTTACAACAATGCTAAGTACAACTATAACAACATTAGATGCTTCTCCAAGAGCAATGTCTAAAACTATTCAACTATTATTTAATCAAGACGAAAAGAACTTTTACTTTTTATTTATATCTATTTTGGCAGCCGGAACCTGTCTCATTTTTATTTTTTTACTATCAGAAATGGGATTACTAGTTCAAATTGCAACTGTGTTATCATTTATAACTGCTCCCTTTTATGCAATTTTAAACTATAAACTTGTAATAAGTAAGCATATGCCTAAATCACATCATCCTAAAATAGGTATGAAATTATTAAGTGTTCTAGGAATTTCATTTTTAATTGGATTTACTTTAATTTATCTTTTGAGTCTGTAGGTCAACTTTGTATCTTTGATATTTTAATATATAAAATCATAGAGAAAGATACTACTCATAAAAAACCTGACTGGCTAAGAGTTAAATTGCCTACAGGTAAAAATTATTCTGACCTTAGAAAGCTTGTAGATAAATATAAGCTCAATACAATATGTTCATCAGGCAGTTGTCCAAATATGGGTGAATGTTGGGGAGAGGGAACAGCAACGTTTATGATCCTTGGTAACACTTGTACAAGATCATGTGGTTTTTGTAACGTGAAAACAGGAAGACCAGATGAAGTAGATTGGAAAGAGCCGATTAAAGTCGCAAAATCGATCCAAATTATGGGTATAAAGCATGCAGTTGTTACATCAGTTGACAGAGATGATTTAAAAGACAATGGTTCAATTTTATGGCGAGAAACTATTATTGCCATTAGAAGGTTAAATCCAGATACTACTCTTGAGACTCTTATCCCTGACTTTAAAGGAGATGAGACTAGTCTAGATAGAATCATTGAAGTTGAACCTGAAGTAATTTCTCATAACTTGGAAACTGTAAGAAGACTTACTAAAGAAGTTAGAGTCCAAGCAAAATATGATAGAAGCTTAAATGTATTAAAATATCTCAAAGACAAGGGAGTAAGAAGAACTAAATCTGGAATAATGTTAGGTTTAGGAGAAAAAAAAGAAGAAGTAATTGAATCATTGGAGGATTTAATTGAAGTTGGTGTGGATGTTCTAACTATTGGACAATATCTTCAACCTTCAAAAAAACATCTATCAGTAAAATCATTTATTGAACCAGAAGTTTTTGATGAATACAAAAAAATTGGTGAAGATCTTGGTTTTAGACATGTGGAAAGTGGTCCTCTTGTTCGTTCATCATATAAAGCTCAAAAACATATTACTTAAAAAATAATCTATCATTCAATAAAGCGCTAAATTCATTAGCCTCATTTTCTTCTAAAAAATCAAGATAAACTTTTATATAATAAATCTGCTGGGCTTTTAATTTTGGTGATAATTTTCCAAAATCTTTTTCCGTAGTTAAAATAATTTTATTTTTTGCTTTTTGCTTTATAAATTCTATATCATTATTAGAATAATTGTGGTGGTCAGAAAATCTAAGATGTTCAAAACTATAATTGCTTAATTTTAAGTGATTATTAATACCTGATGGATCAGCAATGCCAGTAACTAAAATGAATGGCTTTTCAGATAAAATTTTATTGGATTTCTTTTTGTTATAATTAAATAAATAATTTGAATAATTCAGAGTTGTAAAAAAAATCTTTCCATTATAAAAAACTTTAATTTTATTTAAAAAATTATTTTTTTCATCCAATTTTAAACCTTTAGGTGTTGAAGTAATTAGAATAACATCAGCGCGATTTATTTCTTTTCTTGGTTCTCTTAACATTCCCACAGGAAATAAATTATCAGAAAAAAATGGTTTATGATAGGACGAAGTAACAATTAAAAAGTCACTTTTAACCCATCGATGCTGCATTATATCATCAAAAATAATCAGATTAATTTCAGGAAGTTTTGTTTTTATTTTTTCAACTCCAACCTTCCTATTTTCAGATACAGTCACTTTAATCTGTGGATGATTATATAAAAACTGGAAAGGTTCATCTCCAATTTCACTAGGCAAAGATTTTTTCCCAGCAATTATAAATCCTTTTGATGATCTCCCATATCCTCTACTTAATGTGGCTAGTTTATGTTTGTGTTTTAAATTTGAAATCAAATACTCTACAAGAATTGATTTACCAGTGCCTCCCATAGACAAATTACCTACTCCAATGCTTAATATGTCAAATTTTTTGGAGACAAAAATTCCAAGATTAAAAAAAAGATTTCTTATGAAAATTATTATACCATATAAAAGAGCAATAGGGAAAAGAAGAAAGCGAAGATTTTTCATCACCTGAAAGATAGTGTTATATTTGTATTCCAACAGCTTTTTAATGAAAATCCAAGAAGTAATTAGAATTCTTGAAGAATGGGCTCCATCTGCATATGCTGAAGAATACGATAATGTAGGGCTCATAGTTGGTGATAACCAAAAACAATGTACCGGAATACTTGTGACAATCGATTCACTGGAGGATGTAGTTGATGAAGCGATTACTAAAAAGTATAATTTGATAGTAAGTTTTCATCCCATAATCTTTTCAGGGATAAAAAAACTTACTGGAGAAAATTATGTTCAAAAAACCATAATAAAGGCCATTAAAAATGATATCGCCATATACGCTATTCATACTGCTCTAGATAAACATCGCTATGGAGTTAATTATAAAATATCAGAGGTAATCGGACTAAATAAAACTCAAATACTTATACCTGAAAAAAACACATTAAAAAAATTAATCACATATGTTCCAGGAAATGAGGCCGAGGCACTTATAAAAAAACTACATGGCGTTGGTGGTGGTAAAATTGGAAATTATGAAGATTGTAGTTTTAAAATTGATGGCATTGGGGCTTATAAAGGAAATGAAATTTCTAATCCATACATTGGAAAAAAATCTAAAAAACAAAATATCAATGAAGTTCAGGTTAACATGTTGTTTCCTAAACATTTGGAAAATAAAATTTTGGAAACACTATTTACATATCATCCATATGAAGAAATTTCTTTTGAAATAATTAATATGGAAAATTATAATCAGGATATTGGATTTGGAATGATTGGGTTTTTAGAAAAGCCGCTAAGTGAAAATGATTTTATAAAGAAGATCAAATCAAAAATGAACATTTCATTTGTAAAACATAGCCGTTTTATAAATAAAAAAATTCATAAAGTTGCTGTGTTAGGAGGATCAGGAAGTTTTGCAATAATGCCTTCAATTAAACAATCTGCAGATGCTTTAGTTACTTCAGATTTAAAGTATCATGATTTTTTTAAAGCAGAAAAAGAAATACTACTACTGGATATTGGACATTATGAAAGTGAGCAATACACAAAAATTTTGATTATGGAATATCTTAATGAAAAAATTCCTAATTTTGGGATCGCTTTAGCTAAAACCACAACTAACCCGGTAAAATATAAATGAAATGGCAAAACAAATTAACTCTACAGTAGAGGAAAAACTCAGAGCATTGTATGATTTACAACTTATTGATTCCAGAGTTGACCAGATAAAAAATGTAAGAGGTGAATTACCTTTAGAAGTAAGTGATTTAGAAAATGAAATAAA
>PBWA01000003.1 GCA_002728855.1 Flavobacteriaceae bacterium | reverse complement strand
AGAATTGCTTCAATGACAAAAGCAATTGCATCAGTGGCTGCTTTACAATTGGTAGAGAGAGGGGAAATTACCCTTGATGAACCACTTGACAAATTACTTCCTGAAATGTCAAGTATTCCTATTTTGAATGATAGCAATGAGATAGTTAAACCTAAAAAAAGTATTACTCTTAGACATCTTTTAACTCATACTGCTGGATTTGGATATGATTTCACAAGTCCTAAACTTAACAAATGGAATAAAATTAAAAATGGAATTAATTGGCAATTCAATGATAAACCGAGAGTTTTTGAGGCTGGTTCATCTTTTTTATATGGAACTAATATTGATTGGGTAGGTGTGTTAATTGAAAAAATTTCAGGAATTAATCTTGAGGATTATTTGAGAAAAAATATAACTGGACCACTCCAAATGAATAGCACTTGGTTTAATGTTCCTGATGAATTGTTTGAGAAAACAGTTACATATTATAAAAGAGATAAGGATAAAGGAGAGCTTATACCCCAGGAAACTTATGTCAGAAAAAAGGTTACAAAGTTTAATGCAGGAGGTGGACTAAGTAGTTCGCCAGAGGACTATGGAAAATTTCTTTTGTGTATGATAAATAAAGGGGCAATAAATGGAATTAGAATATTAAAAGAGGAAACTTTTGATTTATTAAATTCGCCTCAACTTACTGAATTTAAGCAAATCCATCGGTCTTTTCCAAACAGAACTAATAATGAACCAAGAGGTGACAAAGACACTTTTTATGATAACTATGACAATTGGACATTGGCATGGGGATATGACGAAAATTCAATTGTAAGACCAGTTGGAACTGCGTATTGGGCTGGAATTAGAAATACTTTTTTTACAATAGATTTTAAAAATGACTTTGCATTAGTTTACATGACGCAGGTAAATCCATTCAATGANATGAATGCTTATAACCTTTTTACTTCATTTGAGAGACTCATTTATGAGGACATTAATAATGTGAATTAGGTAATAATATTTTCTTTTCGATTTTCATTCCAATTATTAATCTGTAATGCTATTAGAATTCCAATGACTACAAGTACTACTTCACCAACAGCATATCTTAAATATTTACTTGTTTCCATGCTAACCAATTTTTTAAACCTGAAAAATCTCATTTACTAAAAGTCTGTCTTAATGAACAAATATTCTTTTTCTAATATTTTTTTCTTAAAACCCCCATTTTTAAGAATTGCCTCCTCTGCAATAGCATATATCCTNTCTACTATATCATCAATTCTATTGTAATTTGGGAGTCCATCTCTTGAATAATTTATGTACTGATTATTAAAAGGTACTTGCCATTTGTTTCTGCTTGGAAGTTCAAGTGTAAAGCTTTCTGGAATTGCCTTTGCACCATTTAAAACTCCGATTAACCCACCGCATGTGGCGGCTTGGTTATCACAATCATATCCAGCAGAGGTAGCGATACTCAAGGTTTTTGTAAAGTCTCCTTTTCCATAAAGAATGGCCATTATTCCTGATAACCCATTTATTACAGATGTTTTATGTCTATCCTCAATGGGAACTTTAAAACCATAAATAGATTCAAAATAATTATCATGAATTAATTTTCTGGTATCTCTCCAGTTAGGGTATTTTTTATACCATTCATATACATTTTCCATTCCTAACCTGTATGGACTTTTCTCAGGTATTCTATTCATTGCAAGTTTTACTAAATTTTCAACATCTTTTTCAAAAAATGCTGCACTATACATAATTGCATAAGCAGATGTTGCATGAGTAGCCCAATCATCACACATAATTTTCGCTCCCCAAATTGCTCTTTCTGAAGCCTTTTCAAACATCCCTGGATAAAAGGCACTCCAAATTTCATTTACTAATTGAGATGTAATCCTATACCATCTTTCATTATTCAATTTATTTCCAGTAGCAGGAGGAATCAAACCTTCTTCCATTAGGTCCCTTGCTCTTCTATTGGCAGCAAAAATGAATCTATTAATATGTTTTTTCCACATTTGAGTAATTTGCTCATAATTAATATTCAGTCCATATTTCTCAACTGCATGAAGTGTAACAAATTCAACATCTGTATCATCNTCTGTCCATGCGCCACCCATTGCGTGTGCCATTATATTTGTATATCCACGCCTATCATTATCTCTCATTTGAATCTCAATACTATCTAAATCTCTAAAATTGTAATATCTATCTATTAAAATTGGTATCGGTTCTTCATTATATACACTCTCAAANGGGAAACCCATATAATTTCCAGCTAATTGTCCTATCCAATAGCCATGTATTTTATCTTTCAACTCCTGTTTGGATATTTTTTTAATTTCTTGAGAGAAGANGGTAATTGGTATTCCTATAAGTATAAGTATTAACTTTTTCATTTTACTAAAATAAAAAAACTCACAAAAGGGGTTAGGTTACCAGGATTCAGATAAAAGAAACTGCTAATTAGATTAAAGTTACTTATCTTATTGATTAGAAATAGAAATATCAATCATTGTCTACTCTGTAAACCCTTCTGTATAAGTGATTATATTCCTTTTTGAATTTTAACCCTAAATTTGAATATGTACCCTGAAACTTATCATTAAGACTATCCAATTCTTTAATAGAATTATGTGTCATTTTGTAATGATTATCGCTTGTGTAATTACTAATTAAAAAATATCTATAGTTTTCCGCTTTATCGGAATCTTTAACTTTGTATAATTTGTAAAAATTCTTACCAAATCCTGCTTTTTCAAGTATCTTATTTTTTTTGTTGTGGTATTTCAAAAATTCTTCATACTGATTTGANTGAATGTCCATATAATGAACACTCAATCTTTCTTGATTTTGAGCAATCAAAGGTAAAGTCAGAAATAAAATAGCTAAAAGTGTAAATGATTTTTTCATTTTAAATAATTTATGGTTAATAATTGCTAATATAACAAAACCTACAAAAGGGGTTTATATTCTGCTTTTCCAAGTACCACCATACTTATAATATATGTTGTTTGTTTTGAATTTCAGCAAGCATTTTTTACATGCGAAAACCCATTCTTTATTAGCAAAGTGTTGCTGTAAATGTCTGATGCGATACAAGGTATTAAACTGGACATTACACTCATTACAATTCTTTTCTGCTGGCATATCATTACAAATGGGGTGAAAATAGTATTTATCAAAGAAACAAAAAGATTGCTGAGGTATGTTTCTCAGACATCTGGTAATTTTAATTTCTTATAAATCATTTTTAGTTTATTTACTATTTAAAAATAAATCAATTTTTCGAACAACTTTCTCATCTCTCAAAATTCTTCTATGGCCTAGCCCAGTTGTATAAAGCTTTAATACTTTAGAAAGGTTTTTTTCAATTTTTTTGCTGTCATCAATTGAAACCTCCTTGTCATTTTTATCATGTATTAATAGTGTATCACAATTCACGGATTTTGCAAATATTGACGAGCACAAGTTTTCATCTACAATAATTCCTTTTTTTTCACTAAAATAATTAAGCATAAGATCGCCAACTTTTTCTCCTACATTTATCATTTTAAAATAGTTTTGAAAAAGATCAAGTACACTATCAAATGGACTTATCAAAATCAATTTTTTTATTTTCAAATTTTTTGATGCGGCGTATATTGAAGCGAAGCCACCACCAGAATGTCCGATTAAAAAACTTAAAGGATCAATTTTTTTTGAAATTTCCTCAATGCATGAAACAAATTCAGGAAGGGTAGTAGTAAGAGATGATGACATACCATGAGCAGGTGCATCAAAAGCATGAATGTCGAATCCCTTTTTATAAAGATGATTAATAATTTTGTATAGATTCGTAGCTCTTCCACTCCATCCGTGAACCAATAGGACTTTAGGGCCATTTCCATTCCAATGATAATATTTTATTACTTTATTGATGCTTTGGATTTTCAAATCTGAAATTTCTGATTCAAATAATATAGATTTTTCTCGTTCAGGGATTTTGTATTTAATTGGCTTACTCCAAATTAATCGAGCAAAGTGCATACATAAAACAGGGCTAATTTTTTCTAGCAATTTTATCAAATAAATAAATATTTTTGGAATTACTAGGCCTCTATTATCTTTCCTTTTTTTTGTCATGGTCTATAAATGGTATCAAAAGAATAAAATTAATACTATTATTAAAATAGCCCCTCCTTAAGAAGGAGGGCTTTTACTTACCCTCCCTTTTATAGATTTTTTTATTTTCTATGTTATCTTTACTTTTTAATATTTAGAATATAAATTTTCAATCGAATGAGAGTTTTTTTTATATGTTTAATTTTATTTGTTAGCTGCACAAAAGAATTAAAAAATGATATAAATAATCTAAACGAAATTATCGATTCAATGAGAGTTGAAATAGATTCACTAAATAGTAATTTAGCTAAGTTTGAACTTACAGATTCTCAATTAAATCAAATAATTAATGATATGGAGATTAAGATTAATAACTTTAATTATCTGTATGAAAACGAAATAATTGGATGCTGGTTTAATGAGTCATTTACCATAGGAAATACACCTTTATTTATCGAAGTCAATATTTTTAAAGGAGGTGTAGGCGCACTCGATTTNGGAGGGGGAGTATATCAAATTTTNTCATGGACCTCTGATGGAAATGAAATTACTTTGCATTTTGGAGATGTACTNGATACAAGTTCATTTGGGGTTATCTATAATTTCATAAATGACTCTGCATATATTTTATATGGTGAGATATTTGACAATGATAGACAGGTATCATTAATTTCAAATGAAAATGGTAGCGACAGTTTTATAATTAATAATTGGAGGGGAGANGAGATTTTATTTAATCGCTGTAATTAAAATAGCAAAACCTAAAAAGGGGGTATAAATAAAAAACCCTCCTAAGATGGAGGGCCTATTTTGTTTAAGTTATTCAATNGTTTTCTTTTCNCCACATAAGTCTTGATCATAGAGTTTTTGGGCAAGGAGTAAATCACTTAAATATTCTTTTTGCTCGATAATTTTTCCATCATCGTTAAGAGTGTACTTGATAGCATAATCATTTTCATATTTTCCACCAATACCTTCCATTCTTCCCTCAGCAAAAACTATCGCTGTTTTTCCCTCAACAATAATCCCTTTGTATTCTCCTCCCACATCTCCAGTGAGGAGTGTACCAAAGTATCCTGCAAATTCCAAAAATTCATCCCAACTGTATGTTTTGGAAATATCGAGTTGNCCCGTTANTACAAAAGTAAATTCTTCAGCCAATTGCGATTTCATTACTTCAATTTCTCCAGCCATTTGCGCATTAAATGCTTTAAGTACGGTAGCCTTTGTCGTTTCGGTCAGTATTTCTTTCTGCGATTTAATTGGTTTATTATTACAAGAAGAAAGTATAAGAAATAATGATAATAATAGTAAATTTTTCATTTTAATAATTTTATGTTTTAAAATAAATTATTTCATTTCACCCATCCATTGAGCAATCCAAAAGATTTTTTCATCTCTAAAACGAATTCTGTCAATTAGCCTAACTTGCTCTGTTTCTCCAGTTTTATAATACCTTTTTTCGTAAAATGAAACAGTAACAAGAGTTACATCTGAATCTTCAAATTTTACTGGTATAGCATTATGTAATTCTCTTGTAATTGAATCATATGGCTCATGTAATAATTCAACAATTTTTGGAAGCTCTGATAGAGTCGACTCAATTGCTTTACCTCCTAGCGGAGGAATATACTTAACTGTATCAGACATAAATTTTGCCATGGTTTCAACATCTTTTTCAGCAAAAGCTGAAATTAGGTCAATTGCAGCCTGTGCAAATTTGTCCTCGCCAAAATAGAAATTCTTTCCCTTGTTTGCTCCTCTAAGTTGCTTACCCCCTGAAGAAGCAACTTCTATTTCTACAGTCTTTGTCTGACATGAAATCANGATAAATNTAAATAGTGTGTAAAATATTCTTTTCATTCTAAATAATTTAAGGTTAATANTTGCTAATATAAAAATTGTTAATCAATTATTGCCACTCCGGTTGCCTCAATAGATTTAGTAATCTTAGGTTCGTTAATTTTTGAAATAATATCCTCTGATTTCCCTGCATCATAAGCATAATGTTTGAGTTGAGGGATTGAAATAGTATCTATTTTGATGTCACCATTAATTATTATATTCTTTCCNTGGATACCTTCCTTTGGGACGAAGAATGAATAGTTTTTAAAAGTAACAAATACCTCCTCCGAGTTCACGTCCACTTTTACCCAACANCCTTTTTTTGGACAACTTGAAATAACCTTTCCTTTAGTTATTGAAACTGATAACTTTTCATTACTAAAATTATCATCTTCAGGTAATTTAAACTCATTTCCATAAAAGTTTAATTCAGAATTATTTTCATCTTTAAGGGCTTGAGAAACGGTAATCAATGGAACAGATAAGCATAGTAATAAAGTAATTTTTTTCATTTAAGATAATTTATTACTCCTTTTCATCAATTATCAAAGGCGTTTTTCCATCCGTGATAATTACTTTTGAATTGTTTGAATTTGATAGTTGTTTAAATGCTTCTATTGCCTTAATTTTTATGATTTCATCANTTAAACCCTCAGAAATTATTATTTGAGCCTCTCTCTCTCCTTTAGCACTAATGATTTTTCTTTCTGCCTCACGTTTTTCCTCATTTAATACAAATTCCATTCGCATGGCGTCCTGTTCCGCTTGAAGTTTTCTTTCGATTGAATTTGCTAATCCTCGAGGTAATTGTATGGATTTCATTAAAACAGCGATTAAATTGATTCCATCGGCTTGTTTTTCTAAATTAATTTTCATTTTTGCCAAAATTTCGCTTTCGATTTTAGATCGCATTCCTGAATGCATATCTTTTGCAAAAAATTGAGCACAAACATCTGATGCTGCAGATCTAAAGACACTTGTAACGATGGATTCATAATTTTTACCAAGATTTTCTAAAATAGAGGCTACCTTATCTTCCTCAAGTCTGTAAAGTATTGAAATTTCAGAGTTAACACTTAAACCTTCCTTGCTAGGTAGGCTTAGTAAAAGTTTAATATTTTGAGTTTGTGTGGATTCTTTTACAACTTTACTTGTAATTGGATTGTAAAGAACAGTTCCCTCTTTAACTACTTTATCTGATAATTTTCCAAGCCTTTGTTTAATACCTACTTGACCTGGTCTTATAACAGCACAGCTTTGCAATAAAATAATAACTAAAATTAGTCCTTTTCCTTTCATCATTTTCATTTTTAAATTTTAAATATTTTATGTAAAAATAGAAACAAAAAAATAAAGGATAATAATAATTACTTGAGTTAAGGGAAGGATATAGTGATTATATAAAAAACCCTCCTCACAGGAGGGTTTTTTGTAAAAGATTTTAAAAAATTTATTTTTGAGATGCAGCAATTTCTTTATTCAACCTGGTTGGGTCAAATATCCAAGAGGCGCTTACAATTTTTCCATCAACCCATTTAAACGAAACATTTACTGGATTTGGAGTGTCAGTTTCTCCAGTTCGTTTAGATGTTCCTTTCCACCAACCCCACAAATGACTCCAAACTTGATTATTATTATTCTCATCGTAAAAGGTGGTCTCAATAAAATTCATTGGCATATTAATATTATTATATAATTTGTGATGCATTGAGAAGCCCTCTCTTACTTGACTTTTATTAAAATTTTCTCCATTAATTGAAAGAGTTGCATCATCTGAAATGAATTTATTAAATGCTGAAAAATCATTTTCAAAATATCCCTTATTAATTTCTCGAATTGCCTCTGAGTATTTATCAGAAGTTCTAGTTGTTCCTGTAATTTCTTGAGCAAATGAATAAAAGGAACAAGCTACTAATAGTATTAAAAATATGTTTTTTTTCATTTTAAATAATTTATGGTTAATATATGCTAATATAAAAAAATCAAAAAAAGGAGGAACGAAGTAAAACTACAATTTCGTTGAGGACTTTCTATTAGCTACATATGTGTTGGCTTGAGCCTTGGGCAGCAAAAGTACATCAGCAATATTGACGTGATCAGGCGCCAGGACCATAAATTCTATAAGATCTGCCACATCTTTCGCGGAGAGTGGAGTCAGTCCCTTATAAACTTGGGAAGCTTTATGCTTGTTTCCTTTAAATCGAATCTCTGAAAATTCAGTATTTACCATACCGGGATGGACTGCGCTTACTTTAATTCCCAAAGGATTTAAATCTAAACGAAGCCCTTCAGTAAATGCATCTACTGCAAATTTACTGCTACAGTAAACACTTCCATTAGGATAAACTTCTTTCCCTGCTATTGAGCCTAAATTTATGATATGTCCTTTTTTCCTGGAAACCATAGTTGGTAAAACAGCTTTTGTTATATAGATTAATCCTTTGAAATTACTGTCAATCATAGCATCCCAATCGTTTAAATCAGCCTCATGAACAGGGTTAAGACCGTGGGCGTTTCCAGCATTATTAATTAAAATATCAATTGACGAAAATTTTTCCGGTAGTGAATTTATCTTTTCAAAAACTCTTTTTTTATCCCCAACATCAAAAACCAAAATATAAGATGGGGTATCCAGTTTTGACTGCAGTTCTTTCAAACGACTTTCCCTTCTTCCACATAAAATCAAGTTAGCACCTTCCTTACTTAAAACCTCTGCTGTAGCCCAACCAATTCCACTGCTGGCTCCAGTAACCATAATGTTTTTTCCTTTTAACTTTTTCATTCTACTAAATTAACAAAACCTATAAAAGTTTATTTAAAGAAAAACCCTACCCTTTACATTTAGTCATTATCCATATTTTTCTATTTTAGAAGAATGGGAAAATCTAAAAAAGTCTTACAGAAAATAAGCAATTATGCATGGATAATTAGATTGATAGTGATTGCGATTATTGTAATTATATTGCTTTTGAGTCAATATATATAATCTTTAATTCTTCACTTTCAAGCACCTACATATTTATAAGTAAGATTATTTCATATAATTTTAAGGAAATACAATCAAAAATCAAATAGCCATACCTTCCTCGCATAATGATAATTATGATATTCAGCCTAGAGGCTATAGAATTTTATTATACAATTATTAAAATCCTTTTCTGCTTGCATAAAAAGATATATAGGAGTTATTTCAAATTAAATAGCCAAATGCAGATGATCTTAATAATCAAAAACCAAATAAATTCACCAGATTAAATTATTACTTAACAATACAGTTATTAATATGAACATTCATCATTAACCCAGAACAATTTCCAATAATGGTTATTCTTTTTCCCTTAGATAAGCTGGCAACTACTGATTTTTCACTAAAATAACATTGAATATCTCCAAAATACTGGTCCCCAACCAGCGTTACATATGCATTATCCATNATATCATTTCCTATATCCCTAATTACCCCAGTTACCTCAATTATTTTTCCTTTGTATTTTTCATCAGCAGCAATTTCATTTGCATTATAATCTTTGTAGAGTTTTTTTGCTGAGACTATTAGATTTGGTTTAGTATCAGCTGTTATTTTAGGACCATCATCTAAACTTTCAAGTTCTTCCAAGCTGCCAAATGCAATTATTAAAAAAAACAGAAACGACATAAGAGATAAAAAGTTTTTCATATGATTAGTTTAATAATTATTAATGGAGAAACAATGTACATAATTAAGTCCATAAGGTCAAATGTCCCAGGAATTAGAAGATAGAATTGACTAATTTCAGAGACAATCCCTATGATAGGAATAAGAAAGGACCATATTATAGTTGAAAATGTTTTGTCTTTTCTGATATGGAAAATTAATAAGGTATATGACATAGCCCAAAGACCACCAGGTAAAGAAAATACAATAACTTTCTCTAAAAATGTAACTGGAGACGTTAATGGAGTAAATATGTTTCCTAGTAATCTATTATAAATTAAAGCATCAGTTCGGAATAAAACATAAATTAGGCACCCCATAAAAAGAGGAACCCACCAATAAATCGAATATGTTTTCACGAATACTATGTTAAATATCTTTCTTCACACCAAAAATAAAAAGGTTCAAAAAGAAATTCCAACGCCAATATTACCGATTAACATCTCCCTCTCCGAAGTACCACTAATTTTAGGGATTTCCTTAGTTACTATCTGTGAATATTTTGGGTCAAAATTGTCAATGGCTTTAAAGCTTAATTTTTTTGGGATATCTCCTAAACCATAACCCATTTCAATTCTAAAATAAAATGTACCCCCTGTTTTGAGTCCAATCCTAAGATTAGTCGTTCTCATATCAATTTTCTCACCTCCATAACCTTTAGACCCATTTTCTAAAATTACATTCGTAAATTTAACATTATAACTTAAGTTGGAATAACTAAGTCCCGCATAAAGACCCTTTCCTATTTGATTAAAAAAATAGGATATACCAAATTCAGAAAAACGAAATTGTGCATCCTCGTTATTTTTCTCATATGAATATTGTGAATAGTCAAAATATGGTGCAAAATGATTGTTAAAAAATGGAAGGGTATACTGAGCACCTAGAACAGCCATGTAGGGTAAACCAAATTTTACACCTACCGAAAATCTTTTGAGACTATTATCTTCAATAATATCTGATTTTTTTTCTTTATAGAATTGACTAAAACCAACAATAGGAAATGTCATTAACAGAATTATCAGCTTTTTTATTTTCATCTGTAATTAAAAATTAGATTGAAAAAAATTAGTCTTTTTACTTTTGAAAATGGGGATAAAATTAAAAGCTCAATAATTCTTGAACTCAGGTATAGAAATTTAAGTATTTTTTGATAGGCACCCCTGTAGTGTTTTTCAATAAATATAACTCCAGATTTTATTGAATGAGTTTTAGCTTTCACCCTAGTTTTTAAATTGACTTTTGAAGATTTACCATGATGATGAGTGCATGATATAGAATTAATTAATACTATATCTATTCCAATAATATTTGCTCTTTTACACAAATCCATGTCTTCGTAATACATCCAATAATCTTCATCCCAA
Source organism: Flavobacteriaceae bacterium (assembly GCA_002728855.1). Taxonomy (GTDB): domain Bacteria; phylum Bacteroidota; class Bacteroidia; order Flavobacteriales; family Flavobacteriaceae. The sequence continues at coordinate 5,935 of PBWA01000003.1, read as the reverse complement.
CCACCTAATTTATTAAAGTTTTTACGATCAATTAATAAGAATGAACCTGAAACCCAATTTGGTTTTATAAATGGTTTTTGATTATTAATATTTCTGTTTTCTAAACTAATTAATCTATCTAAAAATCTTATTATTCCATTAAATGTTCTAATACTTAAGAAATTTCCATAAGGAAATCCAATATTACCGGCAGAATCTAATTGACTTATTGAAAGTATTGAATTTGGAAAATTATCAATTATTGATTTCATTTTAACTAAGGAGTTTTTTTCAAGCTCTGTATCTGGGTTTAAAAAAAGATAGTATTCATTTTTAGCTATTTCTGCCCCTTGATTACAAGCCTTAGAAAAACCTGCATTAATTTTATTGCTAATCCATTTAAAGTTGATATATTTTTTTTTGAATTTTGTTATTAAACCATCATTTGAATTATTATCAACTATAATAACCTCTATATCATTTATACCTTGTGATAAAATACTTTCAAGGCATTTTTCGAGTACTGACCAGGATTTATAATTAACTATAATGATCGATAAACTAGTCAACTTTTATTCTTTTTTTCTAAATTACAACATATAAAATCAAATAAATGATTGAATGGCATAGGAAAATAGTAAAGCAAATAATGGAGAACTTTAATATTGACTCATATCAACTTGCATGGATTTCATTTTTTGAAGGAGTCTTTTTAACTATAGTATTTTACGAGTTCTTTGTTAGATAAAATAAACGGTAACTAATATTTAGTATTTTTAAAATTATGATAAGAAAAATAAATGCAATTTGGAATGGAAATGGTGCTGATGGTAATGGAATTTTAACTGCTCAAAGTGGAGCTTTTGATAGTATGCCCTACAGTTTTAAGACTAGGTTTGAAAATGATAACGGTAAACTTGGAACTAATCCAGAGGAACTTATAGCTGCAGCATTAGCAGGATGCTTTAATATGAAATTAAGCTTTGTATTGAATGAATCTGATTTCAATCCTGAAAAATTGAATACAGATGCCTCGTTGGTATTTGAAGATGGAAAAATTCTCTCAATTGAATTAAATTTAAAAGCAAAAGTACCTGGTATATCAGAGGAAAAGTTTAAAGAGCTGTCTATGGAGGCAAAAAATAATTGTCCTATATCTGGGGTGCTGAATTGTGAAATAATACTAAATGCTTTGCTAGTCTAAGTTCAAAAAATTCCATAATTAGACAACAGATAAATCATTAAGCTTTATAGTCATGAGTTATAGAAATACTTTAAAAGTATCATGCCTATTGGTTTTAAGCTTTTTATACATTTTTGTTGGGGTCAAGCATTTTACAAATCCAAATTATTTTTTAGCTATTATGCCCCCATATATTCCTTATCACAAGTTTATGGTTTATTTATCTGGATTACTTGAAATATTATTTGCATTGATGATGATTTTCAAGAAAACAAGATTTTATGGATGTTGGGGAATTATTTTTCTTTTGATTGCTGTGTTCCCAGCAAATATTTATTTATATAATTCCGAAATTCCACAAAAGATATTATCTGTAACTAAGCAAGAAGCACTAATAAGACTTCCATATCAATTACCCCTTTTATTATTTGCATTTTGGCATTCAAAAAAAAAGTCATCAATAGGCCTAGACTTTATTTGTTTTTTGTTTTTCCCACCTACCATTTATTATTTTATTACCCTTTAGCATGATAGGATTATAAATCAATTTTTAAGAAAGAAAATAAAGAGGTATAAATTTATAAACCAATTAATTCTGATTTACCAAGTGGTTATAATCTTTTTCCTCTCTGAAATAATTCTTTGATTAGGATATAATTTGTATCTAAATTTTATAAATTGGAGAAGAGAAATAATAATACTTTGAATTATCTATCTAAGGTGAAAAAAGACTTTAATGGCTCTCAAAATTAAACTTTTATTAAATGTTAGCGCCTTATTATTTTTTTTAAAAATTTCCTTTGGGGCGGAAAAATTTTCTGAATCTGATTCTCTTTTTTTGGATCAAAAACCATTGAAAATAAAAATAAACTATTCCAACAAAAATTTAAATAAAAACACCAATGATTCTACTTTTATTAGAACCAAACTTCTTTTAATTGAAAAAAATATAAATAAAGAAATTTTTGTTTCCCTTAGGGCCAGAGGAAATTTTAGAAGAAAACACTGCTATTTTACTCCAGTCAAAATTAAAATAAAAAAAAGCGATGCCTCGAATACGATATTTAATGATAACAGAACATTAAAACTGGTTTTACCTTGTAAAAATGACCGAAATAAAAACGATAACATATTAAAAGAGTTTATAGCATATAAAATCTATGAAATCATTTCTCCTTATTATTTTAAAACCAGAAGGCTTGAGGTAGATTATACCGATGAAAAAACAAAAAATGAAAAAAATTTTGATTTAACAGGTTTTTTGATTGAGGATGATAATAAGGTAGCCAAAAGATTTGATGGTAAAATAGTTGAAAGAAAAATTAGTCCTCTAGCAATGGATGATTACATTTCTGTAAATCTATCTTTTTTTAATTTCTTGATTGGAAATACAGATTTTTCTTCCGCGCATCAACATAATGGAAAATTACTTTTCCATGAAAAAAAAATAATACCAATCCCTTATGACTTCGATTTGACTGGATGGGTAAATCCAAAGTACGGAGCTGGTATAACTAACCGATTAGGGTATTCATTTGACGAGAGAAACTACATTGGATTTAAAAGGCAAAAGAGTATTTACAGTAAAGTAAGAAATCATTATTTGACATTAAAAGAAAAGATATTAAAGACAGTTGAATCTTATGAGTCTGAATTTGAATACAAAAAGTCATATAATTTAATGATGAATTACCTTGGAGAGTTTTATGAAATTATAGAAAACGATAAACTCTATAATAGTTTAATTATTTCTAGAGCTAAATAAGAAATTTTAAGAGAAATGTTAAGACAGGGAATATGTTATTTAATAATCCCTGAAAGATTAAAAAGAGATACAAACTCCCAAATGATTTGACTTGAACTTTTTCCTCCGTACCTAATATTATCATCCCAGGTATGCCCACCATTTATTATTTTAAAGTGACGCACATAAGTATCCCCATTTAAATCATTATAGTCATATTGATTAAAACCATTGTTTTCAATTACTTCTTCGATTTCTGATTGATTTAAATCTCTCCAAAAATTAACCACCTCAGTTGCAGATTTCAAACCAGTAGTTCCATTATAAGGTACATCATAGTCTGCTGTTCCATGAATATTGATTACTCCAATTGGAGCTGATGCTGCACAATTGTTTAAGGTACTGCTAAGCATTGTTCCAGCCACCGATCCAACAGCAGCAATTTTATTACTCAGCCTACACGCTAAACCGTAAATTAAATATCCTCCGTTGGAATAACCACTTGCATAAACCCTAGAAAGATCAATATTTAATTCTTCATCGAGGGAGTCAATAATTGCCTCTACAAAACCTATATCATCTATATCACTTTTATTATTTCCGCCAATGGGATCTGGGTTCCAATGAGGGAATCCGCTGCTAAGTTGAGCACCTTGGGGATATACCAGAATAAAGTTTTCAGATTCAGCTAGTGGTCGCATGTCGGCACTTATCATTTGTGCTTCAGCACTTCCACTAAATCCATGAAAATTCATCATTAAAGGAAATTGAGTTTCTTCGGTGTAAGATTCAGGAACATATAAAATATATGTTCTTTGAATTCCATCATGAATTATTGAACGCTGCGAAAGTCCAATTATTTCATTCTCTGTTAAAGCTTCTATTTCACTATTATTTTTACAATTTGTAATAAAGAAAAATGTAATATATAATAAGTGGAAGTATTTATTCATGTTAGGTATAAAATTATAAAATCCTACTATATTAGTTGATGAAAAAAATCAAGCTTAATGAAAAAAATAATATTTATTTGCATTTTAATTAACTCATTTTTTGTTTTTGCTCAAACAAAAGACAAACCAAATTTTATAGTAATATTTTGCGATGATATGGGTTATGGGGATATTGGAACATTTGGGAATCCAATAATTCGCACGCCAAATATTGATAATATGGCTGATGAAGGTCAAAAGTGGACTCAATTTTATGTAGCTGACCCAGTTTGTACTTCAAGTAGAGCTGCATTACTTACGGGTAGATATCCAATTAGATCAGGAATGACCTCCGCAAAAAGAGTGGTCTTATTTCCTGACTCTTCAAGGGGATTACCACTTGAAGAAATTACAATAGCTGAGGTATTAAAGGATGAGGGGTATTCTACAGCAGCAATCGGTAAATGGCATTTAGGACATTTACCAAAATACCTTCCTCAAGCTCAAGGTTTCGATTCCTATTATGGAATTCCCTATTCTAATGACATGAATCATAATGGGTTTTTTGGAGAATATTTGGCAAAGGCAGAAGATCCTAATTATTTTTCTGATGTTAGTAGGTTTGATGTTCCATTAATAGAGAACACAACAGAAATTGAGCGACCTGCAAATCAACTAACTATTACCAAAAGATATACAGAAAGAGCAGTAGAATTTATAGAGAAAAATATAGACAAGCCTTTCTTTTTATATTTAGCTCATAGTTTGCCACATATTCCGCTTTTTGTTTCTGAGGAGTTTAAAGGGAGGAGTAACGCAGGTGTATTTACTGATGTGATTGAGGAGATTGATTGGAGTGTTGGTCAAATTATAAAAACACTTAAGAAAAATAATTTAGATAAAAATACTGTTGTTGTATTTACCTCTGATAATGGCCCATGGTTACTTTTTAAAACTCACGGAGGATCAGCAGGACCTTTAAGAGAAGGAAAGGGAACAATGTGGGAAGGCGGAGCGAGAGTGCCATGCATTATGCGTTGGCCTGATAAGATAAATCCTGGTCAGGTTATATCTAACATAGCATCTACCATGGATATATTCCCCACAATTGCACAAATTATCGGAAAGAAAAAAATAAATAACAAAATAGATGGGGTAAGTCTACTACCTCTTATTGAGGGGATACCTGGCGCTAACCCAAGAGATGAACTCTATTATTATTATGGTGAAAACCTAATTGCCATAAGAAAAAATAATCACAAACTTGTTTTTCCTCATGTATACCGCTCTTATGATAATGTTGAGCCTGGAGAAAATCTACACCCAGGTGCCTATTCTCAAGGAAGATCCGGGTTAGAGCTATATGATCTTGATAAAGACATCGGAGAATCAAACGACATATCAAAACAATTCCCAGCAATCGTAAGTGAAATTCAAGCACTAGGTGAAAAAGCGCGATTAATTTTAGGAGATAAACTAACTGGTAGGATTGGAACTGAGTCCTACGAAACAGTTTGTGGGTCCGCCCCACCAGCAATAAAATTTAATCACATTGCCCTGGGAAGCAGTTTAGCACTTAAAAACAATCCTCATAAAAAGTATCCCGGTGAAAATATCAACGCACTGGTAAATGGTATAGGTGGAACTATAAACTACCGCGACCCATCGTGGCAGGGCTATGAAGCAGAAGACCTGATCGCTACTGTTGACCTTGGAGAAGTAAGAAATATCAATTCAGTAAAAGTACGATTTCTTCAGGATCAAGTAGTGTGGATATTTTTACCAAAAAAAGTACAAATTGAACACTCAGTAGATGGCAAAAAATATGAAATTATTCATGAATCCTATCCGGATAATAGTTTTAGCTATGATCAAGATATATTTGAATACAGTGCAGAGTTGTATAATAAAAAATCACGGTACATTCGTGTTAAAGGATTGAACATTGATAAATGCCCCGAATATCACCCGGGTGCAGGCGGGGCATCATGGGTGTTCGCAGATGAAATAATAGTTAAATGAATCTCTTTTTTATTTTTGCGACATTCATCCTCATTACTCTCCCTCGAGTACTCGGTATTAGGATCACTCCATTTT
>PBWA01000002.1 GCA_002728855.1 Flavobacteriaceae bacterium | reverse complement strand
TTAGAAGGCAGATGCTCTATCCAGCTGAGCTACGCGTCCGGATTATTTCAAATGCAAATATAGCACTTCTTAACTTTTAAATTCACAAATTTACAAAAGGGAACTTTTGATTTGTTTTTACTGCGTTCTAAAGGCGTATACTCCAGAAGAGGCTGTATTTCCATTGGCATCGATGGCAATAACTTTCCAGTAATAGGTTTCATTTAAAACAACATCTGCCATAAATTCGGTGGTATTTCCGCTGATCTCTTTCGCTAGTGTTGTCCCATCTGTTGTATCTAAATACACCTTGTATCCAGCCAAATCATTATCCACATCATTGCACACCCAGCTAAGCTTAACCTGGTTATTACTATCGGGAGTAACCGTTGAGGATGCTCTAGGAGAGACAAGCTCTGGTGGAAAAGGAGCATAATTCACTACGTTCTCACCTGCTAGGTAAAACTTCCATGTTTCACTGGTGAGAGGATCACTTCCCTGCTCGCCTTGAGCAGTTACATTCCAAGAATAAGGTTCAGAATGAGATAAAGTAACTGAAAGTGATGATTTTGTCGATTGTATGTTTTGAGTAGCACTAGTCATTAAGTTAGTTATGCTTAGAGTATAATTCTGTGCATATAGACTTGAGCTCCACCTAAAACTTACTTGACTTTGCGTATCATTGATTTTTGTTGCGTCTAGACAAGATTCATTGTTGTCAGGATATAATAAGTTAAAGGCTTCTGCTGGCCTTGGAATAGAGTCCTTAGAACAAGCCATTAAAAAAAAGAAAGACAATAAGTAAATCGTATTTTTCATAATCTATTCTTTGATTGCAATAAATGATTGGTTAACACTCTCTCCAGTTACCTTAACAAAGTAACTTCCTTGTTTAAAGTCTCCTGTAAAGAGCTCTATACTTCTACTGATACTATCAAGACTACAGCTTTCGGATTTAATTAATCGCCCTTCAGAGGAGAAGATCTCAACAAGAACCTCACTATCGTCTCCACCAACATAAATCGAGAGTGATTGATTAAATGGATTAGGTGCAAAAGAGACTCTCTCTGAGTTAAAGTAATTCTGCTCAAAGATTCCTTGACATTCAATGCCTGTAGATATTTTAATATTATTCACTCCCTTTTTAAGTCTTACCGTATAATTAGACTTAGAAGTTTGACTTGTCTCTCCGTTGTGAACAATATTATAAACGTCTCCTCCTGAAAGAGTGTAAGTAACCATTTCATTTGACTCATCAGCCATGGCATAAACCCCAAGAGGATCAGGTTCGCTAATATTGATTTCAAAACAACGCTCAAACTCAGATGAACTAACCCCATCAACAGTCACACAAACAGAGTAGTTACCTGCCGATAGATCTTTTAAATCCCAGCGAGGAGCCCCTTGAGAACTCCCTGTTGTATTAACCTCGCCTGTCACTGTTAGGTTATAATTGAAATGTGCTTCACCAAATCGAATAGTAATAGAGTTCTCCCCAGCACATTTCTCTGTCTTGTAAAGACTAAAGTTATTTGGTGGAAGATAAAACACCTTACATCCNTTAATGTCAACAACTTTACCCAGTTCAGTATTTGGACATGTATCATTTGGGTTCCAAACGCCATCNTGATCAAAGTCATCAGAGACATCACCAANGCCATCACCATCAAGATCAGTTTGATCTGGNTTAGNATACNANNGGNCTNTTATCAATNATATCAGGGACTCCATCTNCNTCTGTATCATCTGTTGGAAGTGCAGGCCTTGATTGAAGTTNNATNGCAGTANNNNCTCCNTCNGGAACTTGAANTTGNAACTGAGTCACTGGAATAGGATANTNCTACNGCNCCATCTTNAGTATTNNNATANNNNANTTCAACNTCATAAATATTNTCTTTATTATGATCTTGTGGGTTCTCATAATCTGGTGGATTAATAAAGTCCAGATAATCCTCCGGTTCCTCACCATCTGTCCTATCTAAACCACCTCCATCAGGAGTTCTAATAGTGAATAAATGCGCATCATTCCCTCCAGAAATTTTCTTTTTAATCTTCCATTTACCAACAACTCTATTGAATGGATTAAAGTATCTCTTGTAATTTACGTTTGACCCCCAATCTTCATTAACTATATCGAAAACAGAAACNTCAAAATTCCTATCAATTCTTTTATTTGGTATATCTATTATTTCAACAGCAACTAAAAGCTCTGAAAATCCCTCTGAACTTACAGCGGTAAGTGTGAGATAGTAAATAGGTTTGTATTCATAATCAACTTCTTCTAGTAATTTAATTGTATTGTTTTCAATTCCAAAGACTCCATCTTCATCACTAATTGTAACAGAAATATCACTACCAAAAATATCATAAACCTCATAAGTTGCAACAATTGTTCCTATTTCAGCATCTTCTCTAGTTTTATAAGTCACTGCTTTTATCACAGGGTCGGGATCACAAGCATCTCCAATTCCATCATTGTCAAAATCATCTTGAGTTGAATTCACTACTTCAACACAATTGTCTTGAACGTCAGGAATCCCATCTTCATCTGTATCTACTTCAAAAGGAGCACATCCTTTTTCATTAACCTGTTCTCCAGCTGGAGTATTAGGACAAAAATCAAAATCATCTAAAACACCATCTCCATCTGAATCAATCTGAATGAATTGATAAGTTAAACTTTCACTTCCAGAATAAGCATTTCCTGCTAGGTCTGTTGCACTGACTGTTAAAGTGAATGTGCCTAATGGTCCTGTTGGATTCCAATTATAAGTCCAATTAGTAATCCCCCCGGTAGCATTAGAGACAGCTGTCATTGCTTGTATAGTTGATACTCCATCAGGATCCAAAATTTTAATAAGAGGGAAAGAGCTCATTGGTTCACTAAAAGAAGCAGTGATATTGATGTTGGAAGTTGAGTCTATTTGATTGCCTGAAAGATCATCTGAAAGAACTACTGTTGGCGTAGTAGTATCTGTCACTGTATTTAGATTAACTGTTTGAGTCACTTGAAGACTAGAAACAGGATTTCCTGCAATATCGTAGCTATCAATTAAGGTGACACTAAGAGTTTCAGTTGATTTAGTATTTCCGCCAATATTTATGCCAAGATAATATACCTGTCCATCTGTGATACTGGAATCTGTTACTGTTAAAGTAAGTGGATTTTGACTAGATAATTTACCGCCTGAACTATTTAAACTCAGAACAAAATCCTCTTTAACGATTCCCCCGGAAGCTTGTTCATTGGTGTAGTTACTATAAAGATCTTCAGTGAATGTAACTGAAACGACCGTATTGCTAGCATTGATTGAAATATCATGAATCTTAGAATCTGTATTGTCTACCTTAAAGAAAAGAGCTGATGATCCTTTCCCGTCTCTATAATTGGGAGCATAAAAATCATAGAGCTGTTTAATCTCAGCTGCACTAAGTTGTCTGTCATAAAATAAAATAACTCCAATATCAGCATTAGGAACATATGAAGCTCCATCATTTCTAACCCAGCTTATAGCAAATCTATTGTTTGCACTATTTGAAATATTATTTGTCATATTATCTGTCTTTTCAAGTTCTCCATTAACATATACACGCTCTTTAGTTCCATCGTAGGATGTTGCTAAAAACCAAAATTGATCAGTTGTTGGAGATACTCCTGTTGCATCATCCCAGGTTCCTCTCCCTCCACAAGAACCTCCACCAAATTTACCGTGAGGGTGATTAATTGAAAGTGGGTGGATTTGAGCTCCCGCACAAGATGCATCCGCTGGGCCATAGCTTAAAATAACTTGCTTAGATACTAAAGAATTTGGTTTAAAAAATGTAACCGCAGTATAAGCATCTGCACCAGTTACAACATTTGGACTTGTCGGCTCAGAAGCCATAGTTCTTAGACCAGAAACTCCTGTTGTACTTAATACTTTTTTCCCATCAGAAGTTTTAAAAGTTGGCTTTGTTCCTGTAAAAATAAGATCGTGACCATTCCCTGATAAATCAAACCAGCGATCAGTTGTATTTAAATGTTGATTATTAGAATCCAGGTTTAATTTAAGTCCATTTGTTATCAAAGAAACAGCTGGATTCCCTGCAAGGTCTGTCGCTGAAACCGTCACTGAAACAATGTCAAAATCAATTCCTGAAGGAACATCCCAATCATAGTACCAAACACTTTGAGATGAGAGTGTCATCGCTGTATCAGTTACAATTCCTGAAATACTTATAAGTGGAGTAGGAGACATTGCCTCACTAAATGTTGCTGTTATTCTAATATTATCATAGCCTGAAACCATAAGGTCTGGATGATCATGACTGAGTGATATAGTTGGAGAGATAGTATCAGCAAGTACATTTAAATTTACTGTACTTGTCACTTGAATGGATTCAATTGGATTTCCTGCTATGTCATAGGTATGAGTGACAACACTTATTGTAAGTGACTCTGCCCCAGTCGCAACACCACTAATAGCAACATTTAGCGCATAAGTTTTCCCGTCTGTTTCAGCTGAATCCGTGACGGTAAAACTAAGAGGTGTAGAGCTATTTAAAACAGCTGTCCCGCCAGTTAAACTAAGTGAAAAATCTTCTTTAACAATAGTCCCAGAAGCTTGATAATTCGAATAGTCACTAAAAAGGTATTCGGTAAATGTGACAGAAACTATCGTATTTGTTGGATCTACAGAAATATCATGAATTTTAGAAGGGGTATTGTCTACTGTAAATGTGATGCTTTCGGAGCCAGAATAAGAATTGCCTGCAAGATCCGTTCCAGAAACAGTAGCTGTCGCAGCTGAGGCTAAATCGATTCCATCGGGAACATCCCAGTCATAATACCATATAGTTGTTGTAGAGGCTGTCATGATGGAATTGGTTACCACACCTGTAATATTTATTGTAGGGGAAGCCATCATTGGCTCACTAAACGTTGCTACTATTTTAAGATTATCATAATCAGAAACAATAAGATCAGGATGATCCTCAGTCAAAGAGGTAAGCGTCGGAGAGATTGTATCCGGTACAAGAACTGCGGTGTTACTTATTTGTGATGCCCACTCATAAGGGTTCCCTGCAATATCATAGGTATCTGATGCAACATTAACAGTTAATGTGTCTCCATTAGCTATTCCTCCTGTAAAGCTAAATTCAAAAGTATATCGCTTCCCATCAGTAAGAGCAGTTTCTGTTACTACCATACTATTTGGAGTAGCACTTAAAAGAACTGCTGTAGAGCTACTCATTGTTAAAGTAAAATCTGTTATAGTAACATTGCCACTAGCAGTAGCCCCCGAATATGTGTCAAAAAGATCTTCAGTATAAATAACATCAACTTCTGTATTGCTTGCATTTACAGTTACACTATAAGTTGTTGATGGAGTATTATCTACAGTAAACGTGATGCTCTCGGAGCCAGAATATAGATTTCCTGCAAGATCTGTTCCAGAAACAGTAGCTGTTGCTGCTGATGCTAAATCGATTCCATCTGGAACATTCCAGTCATAATACCAAACACTTGTTGTAGAGGCTGTCATAACAGTATTGGTTGCAAGTCCTGAGGANATATTTATNGTAGGNGAAGAGCTCATCGCCTCATTAAAAGTTGCAGTTATTCTAACCGTATCATAATCTGATACAATNAGATCAGGATGATTTTGACTAAGTGAAACAGTTGGAGATATAACATCTGCTGTTGCCTTNAATGTGCCAATATANATNCCCTCCCCNTAAGTCGATGCAACAACNCTGTTATCCGATGCACTTGCTCCCCTGTACTGAAGATCATTCACCCGAATATCAGTCATTCCGTTATAGGATTGGCTCCATGTGGGGCTTGCTGATGAGAGAAAATTTGTTGTCTTCCATACTCCAAGATCAGTTCCTATAATAACCTCTTCTGTTTCAAAAGGATTCTGTAAAATAGCCCAAACAGGAAGATCAGGCAGGTTCCCTTCTTTTGGCGCCCATGATGATCCTCCATCTGATGAATAATAAATATTTTCAACTCCGTAGTTGTAAAAAGTAGCAAAGATTTCTGATTCACTAGCCCCTATATGAATATCGGATACACTCCCTATATAATCAGCAATTTGAGTTATTACTGGTCCGCCAGTATTAGCTCCTGTAATTCTTAAAATCTTACCATTGTTGAGCCCAACAAAAAGGGTAGTGGATGTGGTTGTATAGGTAGAAATCTCAAAACAAGTTGGTTTACCACCATATGCATTAATATCAATTGTTGAACTAGTATGACTCCCTTTCAAATCAAACCATCTTCTAATTTTAAAATCTGCAGGCCCATAAGTTGTCGCATTGGCATATAAAATATCCAAATTTGAATCAAGTCCCATTTCATTAATAAAACTTCCCTCTTCTCCTGCATAATTGCTAGGGTCTGAAGATCTTGAAAGATATTTAATGGGCCATCCTGGTTGGGTAAAATCTCTTAACATTACCCCATCATTATAGACATAATTAAGAATAATATATGAGGGGGATACTTGATCAACAAATGAATAGGCTCCATCTCCAGTTGATATGGTAATTCCGCCAACTGTTTGACTAACTGTAGCTCCAAATGGAGTGGCCTCTAATACATAGCTCCCATTGTCTTGAGTCCCTCCAATTATATAATCATCAGAATAACCATGTGGAGTTTGTGCAACCCTATAAAACTGAGTCGTTATGTAATCTTTTTCTTGATCTGTAAATGTGCTCGTAGTTGTTGCTGAAGCAAGTGAACTGGTATAGGCAACACCTCCATCATTTACAACTATAGCCTGATCATTATTCCCTGGGCGAAAATAAATCCCGTGTTGATCTGCATGAACAATTGACACATTAAGTGCAGCCATGTCATTATTATTTGACCATTTCGATATTTGCTCCCAAGTTGTCCCTCCGTTTGCTGATCTAAACAAATCAATCCCTCCAACATAAACTATATTCTCATTGCTGGGATCTGTTTCAATTTCTAAATCATACCCTGACTGTCCTCTTGTAAAATCAGTCGCAGGAATACCTGTATCAGCAGCATTAGGTTCGTTCAGTTTTGTTGTGGTCGCAAACTTATCGGCAGTTACATATATTTCGGCTCCATCATCTGCATCCTTTAAGAGAATGTAAAATTTGTTCCCATCTGTAGGGCTTGGTTCTATTTCAATCCTACGTTCTTTACCTGCAGTTGTCCCAGAATAATTCGGAGGACTATGTCTTGTAAAATTAGTTCCATCAGTACTTGAATAAAAATACCCTCCAGGATTACCATACATATTGCTTCTAGTACTTAACCAAATTTCATTTGTGGCAGGATGTATTTCAATATCATTAACATTTTCTGGATTTGTTGTTCCTGTATGAACTACATCAGCTACTCTTGACCAATTATCTCCATTATCTGTTGATTTATAAAGTCCATATGAGTAAAGTCCCATAAAGGTAATTATCCCTGAATCTTCCTCACTATTATAAGCTGATCCTATGGCAGCAAAAATTATTGTGTTATCAGGATTTGAATTATTATCTGAATCCCAGATGACAATGTCATTCACATAAAAAAATCCTTGTATGTAATTATGAGTTCCTGAAGCACCTTCATTTGTTGACATCGCAGTTTTATCACTCCCCAAAACACGTGCCCAATTAGCTCCTCCATCGGTTGATCGATAAATTCCATTTCCAAGAGCATCTGCACCAGTATATGATTCTCCTGTCCCTAAAAACATTTGGCTATGATTATTAGGATTTTGTTTAATTACAGAAACAGAAAGATTTCCTGGAACACCAGTAACTTTACTCCATGAAACTGGTGAGGGATTATCTATATCCTCGTTTTTAAATAATCCTCCGCTAACACCTCCAGCAAAAACCCTGTCATAACTAGGACCATCAGATAAGTCCCAGAGCGCACCTCTAGTTCTGCCTCCTTGATCATTTGGACCAACAGAGACCCATGGATTGTCTCCTGATTCTCCAGGAACTTTACCTGATTGAACTGTTGAAGAATATTTCCCTTGATTAACTACTCTTTTGCTTTGAAGCTCATCATACAACTCATATTTTTTATTAGTTGGAGGATATCCTAAATAGGGATTCATGGTTAATTCATAAACATCAGTAAAATAAGGATTGGGAGGAAGTCCCTTCGCTTTTCTCTCTTTTTTACTCAAATATTTGGTGTTCTTGTAAGGGCTATTATCCATAAAATATTTATGCTTTTCTTTAGGTCCCATGACATTAGATGAAACAAAGAAAATTATTAGCAGACTAGAGAAAAGCCTTTTAAAAAATTTAGAAAATTGTTTCTTTTTCAAAATCTTAAGTTCTAATTTGGAACACTATCAGGTTGAAATCTATCAAAATAAATTCTGTCATACTTAAACTTAAATGATTGTCGAAAAATCTTATCCCCTTCCACATATTCTATATAATAATCTCGCTCACCGTCTTTATCATGATATACCCAAGATCCATCTTTGATTCCAGATTTATAGATTCCTCTTTTTTTAACCTTCCCACTTTCATAATAATACTTCCATACACCTTCCTTCTTTCCATTAACTAGGTACCCGTGACTCTCAATATTTCCATTATCATGATAAAAAGTAGATTTTTTCTGGGCGTTCAACCCAAAACTGAAAAAAAATAATACGATTATTGCCTTAATGTTCAAGTCCATTTCAATAATTGACAGAACATTAAATTTAATAAAAAGAAACTTTACTCGCTTATAAGAATTAGCTTTTCTTGCCTTCCATTAATGTAACGAAAACCATTTTCTCCGTAAAAACCAGCTTCTTCTAACATAATTCTAATGTCTTTTCCCCATTCTGAAATATAAACTTTTGTATTTAGTTCAATTGCATAAGAGGTGTTTAACTGAAGAGGATAATCTCCCTTGATTGGAACTCCATCTTGTGAATCCCACATGCCAAAAGTAGTCCCTGCAGAGTGACCAAAAGTTCCAAGAGGATGAGTGTAAATTTGAGGTCTAAGGCCTTCGGATTTAGCGTCTTTTATAGATTTAATTAGTGTTTCATTGCCGCTAACACCAAGTTTAAAATTATTGGTAAAAATATCTTGAACTCTATTCCCTTGACCTAGGGCTTGACTTAAAAATTTTGGAGCAGAATTTTCCCCTGGAGATAGAACATAGGCAAGCTGTTGACAGTCAGTATTAAGACTTAAATATGAAATTCCAAAATCACAATGAAGCAAATCGCCATGTCGAATCACATCATGTTTTGACAGCCCATCAAATGCATATAAATCACTATTATCGCTTCTTTGAACATCAACTGTTGGATGAAACCAAGTTTCTAATCCAAGACTTAAAACCTTTTCTCTCATCCACCAAACAACATCATCTGTAGTCGTCTCTCCAACTTTAATCACTTTATTTGAAAAAGCTTCTTTTATAATTGAGTGAGTAATCTCAACAAGTTGACTAAATAAATCCATTTCAAAATCTGTTCTTGTTTCAATCCAAGAAATAGCTAATTTTTCAGCTGAAACTATTCTTGCTTGATAATTTTTTGGCAAAGAGTTTTTTAAACCTTGATAATCCGTCGTTACAAGTCCATCAGCTAAAGCAAAATGTTCAGATATATTTACACCAATTTTATTTGGATTTTTTAAAACAATATAATCTGATAAAGCTTTCCACTGATCTGGTTCTTTGTCTTTATCCCAAATGGATGGAATCAATTTCCCAAAGGGATATCTTGTTATTGCTACTCTTTCAACTGAATTATTCTTTTTATCCAAGGAAAAAACCAAAATGGTTCTTCTTCTGGCGTTAAGCCATGTTGCCGGTAAAAGTGTTTTAATGATTGGATCCTCATTATATTCTCTTGTGATTATAACCCACATGTCAAGATTTGATTTTATCATCAGCTTTGGGAGAAGATTGTCTAGACGATCCTTTTGAATTTTATCAATTATATCAGCTCTAGACTTCAATGGCAATATTTCCTGAGAAATACCATTAGCAATAAAAGTGAAAAGAATTAGTTGAAGAAATAAAAATCTCATTAGTTTAGTTTTGGTGGTCCAGGAAGTATTCTAGGCTCATAAACAGGATTCGTTTTGTTGATTTTGAAATCTTTCTTTACCTCTTCGACTAATTTATTATCAGTATATAGATCAGCCATTGTCATCCCTAAAGCTTTAGAGGCATATATCATTCCTTTGTGTCCAATTGACATTCCACTACATGCAACAACTGCCCATGAGTGCCAAGGCCCATCTTTTGCAGAAATAGTCGCCCGCATTCGAATGACTGGAACTACTTGACTCACATCTCCAACATCTGTTGAACCTCCTTGGGCTGGTTTTGTCTCCCTTAATTTTTGAACTCTCCCATCAATCCCTTTCTCTGGTTTTCCTGTTTCTCTTAGGATTGTATTTGCATAATCTATTTCTTGTTTAGAATATGTTATTGGGCCAAGTTTATCTAAATTCTTTTGCATTGCAACCTGTCCCGTTCTGTTAACTTGAATCTCATATATACCGGAAATAAGTTGCATTTCATAACCTACATCTGCCATCAATGCTGCTCCCTCAGCAATTTTTTTGGCTCTATTGTATAAAATATCAACTCCTGCACGATCATTCTCCCGAAGTCGCGTCCAAATTTGAGCATAATCAGGCACAACATTTACTACATCTCCAGCCTTTTCAACATGATAGTGAATTCTTGCCGTTGGATTAACATGTTCTCTATAATAATTTAATCCTGTTGTATAAAGCTCTAAAGCATCAACAGCACTCTTACCGTTCCAAGGATCAGATGAGGCATGTGATGCACTGCCATAAAATTTAAGCCTAAAATCTACTAGTGCTTTACTGCTTTGAGTTTCTGAAACAATTTCATCTCCAGGGTGCCAGTCCATACAAACATCTAAATCATCAAACAGTCCCTCTCTTGCCATCCATACCTTAGCGAATATGGTTTCCTCTGCAGGGGTTCCAAAGAAAACTACTGTCCCTTTTAAGTCACCTTTTTCTATTTGCTCTTTTATTGCAACAGCTGCTGCTAGACTAGCTGTTCCAAATAAATTATGTCCACAACCATGTCCAGCTCCACCAGGAATTCTAGCCTCACGAACAGGCTTACGTTTTTGAGAAATCCCTGCATTTGCATCGTATTCTCCTAAAATTCCAATTATTGGCCTACCTGATCCATACGAAGCAGTGAATGCAGTTGGAATATCAGCAACCCCAGTTTTGACATTAAAACCATTTTTTCTTGCATATTCAATCAAGTAACTTGATGACTTGAACTCCTGAAGAGAGGTTTCTGCAGCCTCCCAGATAAGATCACTTGTTTTAATCATATCATTTTTTTGATTCTCTATTGATCTAATGATTGATCTTTTGATTTCTTCAATATTTTGTGAAATAGAAATCTGATGAAATATTATAAGAGATAAAAAAAGTTGCATTTTTAATAATTGAATATTTCTCATTTTAAAATTTTTAATGATTTCTAATAAAATAAATATACGCCTTAATTTTTAGTAAAGAAATTTTAAGGATTGTTAATAAAATTTTAAAGTGTTAATGATTAGTTTGAATTTATCAAAAAAGTTTTTAGTTATATTTGATTTACCTTTTCTTATATTGATTTGGTTTATGGTTAATTAAAGCCCGCGTTCTTCTGAGCGTGGGTTTTTCATTCAGATAAATTATGAATAAAGGCTTATTTGTTTTTCTTTTTATTCTGTTTTCTAAAGTTCTCTTTTCACAGGATATAATAACTGATAGACCAGATCAAACAGAGAGTGCAGTAGTGGTTGGAGAAAAAAAGATTCAAATAGAAAGTGGTATTTTAAATCAGCAGGAAACTGATGGTGAGAGAAGATTATCTGCTCCTATAAATCTTTTTAGATACGGAATATCCAAAAAAGTTGAGCTTAGATTGAATCTAGAGCACTCAGAAGAAATAAATTATGGAATAGAGAGTATAGAGATAGGAAGTAAAATCAATCTAAATAAAAATCAAAATTCATTAACTAAAGTTGGATTTCTATCTCACCTACTTTTACCAAAGAAAGATGAAAATCTTGGCATTATGAACTTGATCTCCATTTCTCATGATCAAGTTGAAAACCTATCCATAGGATACAATCTTGGTTATACTTATTTCTTCAATGAATCTGGATTTTTAAAATATAGCATTGCATTAGGCACAGGTATTTCTAAAAAAATTGGATTTTTTATAGAGACTTATGGTGAAGTTGAAAAATCAAAAATACCCAGATCAAATTTTGATTCAGGTTTTACTTATCTTGTAAAAGATAATTTACAGATTGATATTTCCTTTGGTATAGGAATTAATAATGAAATGAATTTTCAATCCATGGGTTTTAGTTGGAAATCAAAAAAAAATAAAACACAAACAAAAAGATAAATTAAAAATTTTTTTATGAAAGACATGCTTGTTAAACTCTATGAGCTCCCAGAAAAATGTTTAGAATTAGATAAATTAAAAAAGGATATAACTTTCAGAAGGCCTCTTGCGGCTGAAAAATCAATTCTATGCGATTGGGTGAAAAAAAAATTTGGAGATGGATGGAAAAGTGAAGTGGATATATCTTTTTCAAAACAACCAATTTCAACCTTTATTGCTGTTGAAAATGATAAAATTATTGGTTTTGCAACCTATGACGCAGCTTATCTTAATTTTCTGGGCCCAATGGGAGTATTGAAAAATAAAAGAAAGAAAGGTTTAGGGAAATCTCTTCTCTTTTTATCACTTTCTGCTATGAAAGAAATGGGCTATGCATATGCAATAATTGGAGGCGTAGGTCCTGCAGAGTTTTATTCAACAACTTTCAATGCAAAATTAATTGATGGATCTGATCCTGGTATTTATAAAGGATTATTGAGTGATGTCCCAGTATAGTAATGATTCTGATTCCAAATTATTAGAAAAATTTGGATATAAGCAAGATCTAAAAAGATCAATGAAGAGATTTTCTTCATTTGCTATTTCTTTTTCTTTAATTTCTATTTTAACAGGAATTTCGGCCAATTTTCACTTTGGTTATTCACAAGTTCAGGGTGTTGTAATATTTTCATGGTTACTTGTATTCTGTGGTCAATTTTTAGTTGCACTTGTTATGTCTGATCTTGCAGTAAGGTATCCATTATCAGGTTATGGTTATCAATGGGCGTCCAGACTAGTTAATTCAAAATTGGGCTATGCCACAGGATGGCTACTTTTAATGCAGTTCCTTACTGGATTCCCAGGAATATGTAAAGCCCTAGGCATTATTTTAAGTGACTTTTTTCTACAATTTTTCTCATTTGAAATCAACAGCACACTAATAGCAATCGGATTTATATGGATAGTTGCTTTTATTCATAAAAAGGGTATAAAAATTGTCTCTCATATAAATAATCTTGGAGTAATAACTGAAATCATTGGAGTTATTATTGTAATAATGATGCTTTCCTATTTCTTAAATGAGAACACAAATGAAATAGACTTTAAAAGTCTATACAGTGATTTAAATTTTTCTGAAATTAATTTTAAATCCTTTGCCTTATCAATTCTTTTAGGCGCATGGTGTCTAACAGGTTTTGAAGCTGCAGCAGATATGTCCGAGGAGACAAAAAACCCAACAGGAGTGGTTCCAAAATCGATCATAAATTCATTAATTTATTCTGGATTTTTTGGACTTATAATTATACTTCTTTCTGTAGTTTTTCTTCAGAAAGAGACTTACCTAGATATAGAATCTGAAAATTTACTTTATGATCTTTTTATCTTTGAATTTGGAAAAGAACTCTTTCTTTTTGTTTTGATTTTTATAATCGCTGCAATTTTTGCTTGTGCAGTAGCTTGTATGGCTACCGCCTCCCGATTGATTTTTTCTATGTCAAGAGATTCTGTTTTGCCCAAGTCTAAATGGCTAAGATCAATTGATAAAAATAAATCCCCTTCCAACTCAATATATATTATTAGTCTATTAGGGTCACTTTTTATTTTATTCTTTAAACAAATCGAAATTATTACTAGTGTATCTGCAATCTGCGGATATATTGGATACTGTGGTATTATATTTTCTTCGTTTTTTACAAAAAAAGAAACAGGTACAAAATCATTTTATTTTTCGAAATTTCAAATACCGATTAAAATAATATCGATGGTCTGGTGTTTATTTGTTGTAATTTGTCTAATCGTTCCCGGGCAAAATATTGATGGGTTTTCTACTGAATATATCCCAGCAATTTCAACTTTTGTATTTTTAGTAATTGGATATTTAATTTATTTAATCAAAAATCGTGCAGTATTTTAGTCTAAACACAAATGTAAATCAGCTGAGAATTGGTAATAATACCTCAAATGGAATAGGTAAAGAAGTTGGAAAATTTATTGTAGCTACAATGGATATCCCATGGAAAATTATAAAAAACAAATTGGGAAAGTCTCCTGAATCAATAATTTTTGTAGAAACTGTAGAAAAAAAATGGATTGATGAACAAATAAAAAAGTTACCTGAATTTGACTGTGTTATAGGTATTGGGGGTGGAATGGCAATTGATACAGCTAAATATATTTCATGGAAGTGTGAAAAAAAATTAGTTTCTATTCCTACAATTTTAAGTGTTGATGCCTTTACAACTCCTGCTGCAGGAGTGAGGGTTAATCACGAAGTAGAATACATTGGTAATTCTAGTGCTGATCCCCTAATTATAGATTACAATGTTTTAAAAACAGCTCCAAAAAATTTAAATATTGCTGGGGTCGGAGATTTACTATCAATACACACTGCGTCTTTTGACTGGGCTTATGCTAATTCAATGAATAAATCGGAATACCCATTCAAAGAGGAAGCTATCAATGGAGGAAAAAAAATATTAGATTATATATATGATAATATAGGAAACATAAGAGAAAACAACAATAATGGATTAAGAGCAATTGTTGAGGCTTATATATGCCTAAATACCATATGCTTACCATTAGACCATTTTAGAATTGAAGAAGGTTCTGAACATTATCTTTTTTATGAACTAGAAGAAAGATTGAAAAGATCTTTTATCCATGGAGAAATAATTGGCTTAGGAATCTACTTAATGAGCAGGCTTCAAAAAAATAAATTTGATTTCATAACAAATGTTATGGATTCTGTATCATTGGACTACCATCCCGCTACAATGAAAATCAAAAAAAAAGATTTAATTGAATCTCTACTTAATCTTAAAACTTTTGTTAAGAGTAAAGAAAAGCTTTGGTATACAATAATTGATGATAGTGAAATTGATGAAAATTGGATAAGTGAGAACATAAAAGATTTGAAATTTTAATTTCCAATGGATCTGAAAATTAAAAATAAGGTTGCTTTTATCTCAGGATCCTCATCCGGGATAGGATATGCAACTGCTAAAGTTTTACTCAATGAAGGTGCTAAGGTTTATATCAATGGAAAGAATAAAAAAAAATTAGATGATTCTACTGAAAAACTAAAAAAATTATTTCCAAAATCTGAGATTTTTTCTGTTTGTGGTGATTTTTTACAAGAGAATCAAGTAGATGAAATAATAAAAAAATTACCCGATATAGATATCCTGATAAATAACGTTGGAATCTATAAATCGCAATCATTTTTTGAAACAAAGTTTAACGACTGGATGGATCCTTTTACAGTTAATTTTATGAGTGGAGTAAAACTCTCAAAAAATATTCTCCCGGCAATGCTATCAAAAAACTGGGGGCGAATAATTTTTATTTCAAGTGAATGTGCTTATTTAGTTCCTGAAGACATGATCCCCTACAGCGTAACTAAAGCTTCGATGCATGCATTATCAAAAGGACTCGCTAATCTTACTAAAGGTACTGGTGTAACTGTTAATGTTATAGTCCCAGGATCAACCTTAAGCGAAGGAGCTGAAGAATTTTTAACTTCCCTCTCAAAAAAGGATAAGATCTCTCTTGAAGAAGTAAAAAAAAGATTTTTTAAAAATGTAAGGACCTCTTCTTTGATTAACAGATTTGCAAACATGGAAGAGGTGGCAACTACCATCGCATATTTCTCTAGTCCACTATCTAGTGCAACAAATGGTTCTATCATAAAAGTAGAGGGAGGTAGCACTAGTGGCCTGAGTTAAAAAATATTTATAATTTAACGCTATGTTAAGAAAAGATTTTATAAAGAATTTATCATTAGGAGCATTTGCTTTTCCTTTTTTTAAAAATTCACTTACTAATAATTCTGAAGGTGATAATTTTTTTAAAATTTCACTTGCTCAATTTTCACTTTTTAGATTGATAAGGTCTGGAGAGATGAATCCATATGATTTTGCAAAAATCTCCTCTGAACTAGGTTTTACAGGACTTGAATATATGAGTGCCCTGTATAAGGGAGGATTCATGAGTGATTCAAAATTTTCTCTTGCAGATGCCATTAAATTTGCTGATAAAAGCAATTCCCTTGCAAAAGAATATAATCAAGAAAATGTGCTAATCATGGTAGATGCTGAAGGAAATCTTTCTGCTGAAAATTTCTCTGAAAGAGCCACTGCAATAGAAAATCATTATAAATGGATTGATTCTGCAAATAGGATGGGATGTCATTCGATCAGGGTCAACTTATATGGGTCAAATGATCCTGATACATGGAAAAAATCATCGCAGGAAAGTCTTAACTCTCTGTGTGAATATGCTAAAGATTTCGATGTGAATATAATTGTAGAAAATCATAATGGACTTTCCTCAAATCCAAAATTACTTGTTGACGTAATTAAATCTCTAGATTTTAAAAATTGTGGTACCCTTCCAGATTTTGGAAACTGGTGTATTAGACAAGATGAAGAAAAAAGAAATGAATTATTAACTCTTTACCAAAGGGAAAAGCCGCCAAGTGATGATGAGATAAAATCAATTGGGGATATATGTATTGAAAAATATGACTCTTACAAAGGAATGGAAATAATTCTGCCTTATGCAAAAGGCGTTAGTGCAAAATCTCAATTTTTTGATCCCCAAGGAAATGAATCTTCAATAGACTATGATAAAATGTTATCCTTGGTGATAGAGTCAGGATACAAAGGTTATATAGGAGTGGAATATGGAGGGTTTTTAATGTCTCCTATTGATGGTACTATTGCAACAAAGAATCTTCTTAACAAGACTTTAAAAAATTTGGTTTGAATTATTCAATAATACATTTAACATCTATAACTTTATTAACTAATTATTCCTAATAATATGATTTCAAGATTAAGCCCATTTCATAGTTTTTTTTGTTTGTTTTTATTGTCCTTAATTCTTTTTTCTTGTAGTTCAGAGTCAAAAGAACTAACACCGTTAGAAAAATATGTCAAAACACCTACAGAAGATTTTTCATATGAAATTAAAGATACTTTATCTGGAGATAAGTGGAAAGCATATCACGTTAAGATGTATTCAGGAAAGTGGCTTGATGAGTCACAAGTTGATCAGCCTCTTTGGTGGCACTGGGTTGACATAATTATTCCTGAAAGCGTGGATCATGAAACTGCAATGTTATTTGTAGGAGGGGGTACCAATAAAGATGAGAAGTTTTTATTAGACAGTACCGCTGTAGGCTTTGCGCTTAAAACTAATTCTGTAATTGCACATGTAAGCAATGTTCCATTTCAACCTATTAATTATCTTGATGTTGAACAAAAAGAATTTTACGAAGATGATTTAATCGCGTATGGGTGGGACAAATTCCTAAGGTCTGGTGCAGATGATTCCTCTCTATATTGGCTTGCCAGATTCCCTATGACTAGAGCAGTTGTAAGAGCAATGGATGTTATACAAGAAATTAATTTATCAGAAAAATCAACTATTAATTCTTTTTTTGTTGCTGGTGCATCAAAAAGAGGTTGGACTACATGGACAACTGCTGCAGTTGATAAGAGAGTTGTTGGGATTTCACCAATTGTGATTGATATGTTAAATGTCATCCCAAATTTTGATCATCATTATCAATGCTATGGTGAATTTAGCCCTGCAGTTCAAGATTATGTGAATTATAAAATTGTAGATTGGATGGATTCAAAAGAATATGAAAAGCTAATTGCTGAAGTTGAACCCTACAGCTTTAAAGAAAAATTTACTATGCCAAAATTTATAATTAATGCTGCCTCTGACGAATTCTTTGTTACTGATTCTTGGCAATTTTATTGGAATGATTTGCCAGGAGAAAAGCACTTAAGATATGTCCCAAATGCAGGGCATAGTCTTGAAGGGACATATCAACTAGAAAATTTAGCTTCTTTCTATTACCGATTTATAAATGATTTGGACCAGCCCAAATGGAATTGGAAAATCAATAACGACACCATTTTTGTAAATATCAATCAAGGTCAGGAGTACAAAATAGCAAAATGGGAAGTAAATAATTCAAAAGAAAGAGATTTTAGGATTTATAAAATAGGTAAAACTTGGCAAAAAACAGAGATAGAAACTAATGATCAAGGTTATTATGCTATTCCCGTTTCATCGAATGAGGGATATACTGCTGCTCTTGTTGAGGTTGTCTTTGACTATGAAAGTGACAATCCTTTAATTTTATCTACAGGAACATTAGTAACTCCAAATAAATATCCTTTTGAAAAATATCAGCCAGAAAAGAATTTAGGTACTAAATAGCTATATCTTCTTGTTTTTTAATTGCTCGGCAGCATAGGTAGCTGCCCTTGCAGTAATTGCCATGAAAGTTAGGGATGGATTTTTAGTTCCAGATGTTGTCATACATGCACCATCTGCAACAAAAACATTAGGGCAAAGATGCATTTGATTCCATTTGTTTAAAATTGACTTATCTGGGTCATCTCCCATCCTAGCTCCACCGACTTCATGAATATCTAGCCCAGGAGCTTGTTTTGTGTCATATGGTGTTATGTCTTTGCAACCTGCTGCTTGAAGCATTTTTTTTCCTTCATTTAAAAAATCTTTTATCATTAATTCATCATTTTTGGTATAATCAACAGATATTTCAATTATTGGGATTCCATAATTATCTTTTTCTTTTCCTAATGTTACATGATTAGAATAAATTGGAATATTCTCTCCTTGCATCATCATGTATATAGACCATGGACCTGGTTTAGAAATATTATTGATAAACTCATTGCCATATTGAGCACCTTCCCATTGGTTAGTCTCTCTCCACCAATTATCTCTAGAAGCAGTATAAAAAACCATGTATCCTCCCTTAAAGTCCATGTCTTGAGAATTCCTGTTTCTAAATGTTGGCATCATTATAGAGGCTGGTCTTCTGCCAGAGTAATATGAATTTTTAAACCCATTAAACTTAGCATTCACTTTCCCTCTATAATTATGAAAGCTTATATAACGCCCTAGCAGTCCATTATCATTTCCCAGTCCATTTGGAAAACGATTAGAGGTTGAGTTAAGAAGAACCAAATTAGAGTTAATTGTAGCTGCATTCACAAAAATGCAACTTGCAGTTATAATTTGAACTTTTTTTGTAAGCCTATTAATAATTCGAACTCCTTTAGCTTTTCCAAGTTTTTCATCATAAATGATTTTTTCAACTATACTATCAGTCAGAAGAGTTAAATTTCCAGTTTTTTCAGCCCAAGGAAGAGTTGAAGAAGTTGAACTATAATAGCCTCCTAATGGGCATCCTCTCTCACACAAAGTTCTAGCTTGACATTGGGTTCTTCCCTGCTTTATGAATTGATCTTTCATTTCAGTAAGATGAGCGGTTCGGCTTATAACTGGCGTGCGATCATTAAAATTTTCCTTTATTCTTTTCTGTATATATTTTTCAACAGCATTCATCTCCCATGGCTTTAAAAATTCTCCATCAGGAGCTTCCTCCAGACCATCTTTATTGCCTGCTACTCCAATAAAAGACTCTACCCTACTGTACCAATTGGAAAGATCATCATAACCTATGGGCCATGGAATTGCATATTTATCTCTCGAAGAAGATTTAAATTCGTTCTTACTCCATCTTTGGACCTGTCTTGCCCACATTAAACTTTTCCCTCCAACTTGATAACCTCTTATCCAGTCAAATGGCTTAACTTGTTTATAGGGATGCTCATTATCTTTTACAAAAAAATGTTCTGTTGCTTCATTAAAAGCATAGCATCTAGAAACTACAGGATTTTTATTGGTAGTCTCTTTTGGCAAATATCCCTTGTACTCAAAATCCCAAGGATTTTTCCATGCAGTTGGATAATCTTTTATGTGTTTTACATCCTTGCCTCTCTCTATAACAAGAGTCTTAAATCCTTTTTCACAAAATTCTTTGGCAGCCCATCCTCCAGACATTCCAGATCCAATAATAATGACATCAAAATCCATATTCATATTTATTTGTTAGGTCGCCCAAGATTTATCATCAGGTTTGAGAAGCACCTCACCAACATATTTGCCAGGGATTGGATCAAATCGCAAAACTTTTTTTGCACCATACTCTGATCGAAAAAAGGCAAAAAGAATTAGTCTTCTTATGCCGTATATCCATTGATAAGAATTATTAAAAATTTCATTTTGAGGACTTGAAAAAATATCATCTAAAACTAATCTCATTTTACTATTCTCCAATTTTTGAAACGGAAAGGAAAATTTATTTTCACAATATTTTTGCAGATGATGCGATCCTTCTATAAAACTTTTCTTTTCCTTAGTAGATAAACAATTTTCAATATAGCAGTGTAAAAAAGCTCCAAGGTTATTTTTTTTTCTAAACTCAATGTAATGATCTCCAAGAATATTTCTCCCAAGACTTTCAAAAAGAACGCCAAAATCTCCTCCGTTAATTTTCTTGTCAGACTTTAAAGCCTTTAACAAGATATTCTCAGGTAATATACCAATTGAAAAAGAGGCTTTTGTAATTATTTCTAATGATCTTCTGCGATCCATAAAATCTAATATCTACATGTTAAAGATAAAGATCTTTAAATAATAAAATTGTGAAGTCTTATTTAAACTCATTTTATATATTAAAAAAAAAATCAAATTTCCTTTGTTAAAGAGAAATTTATAAATACTTTGCAACTGTTAACTTTATGTTAATTTATTGAAATAGTATATTAATTAAATACTTAACTTATGAAAAAGAACCGATTATTAACTTTTCTGTTTACACTTCTTATTGGGGTTTATACATATGCCCAAACTAGTGTGAATGGTACTGTAACTGATAACCAGGGTCAACCTATCCCGGGAGTTGCAGTAATAATTGCCGGAACATCTCAGGGTACTACTACTGATTTTGATGGCAATTTTTCAATTGAAGTTGGTGAGGGGCAACAACTAGAAATTTCAAGTATTGGATTTGCTACACAAGTTATTAGTGTTGGTGACCAAACTACTATAAATGTTGTACTTCAAGAATCAATTGAAATTTTAGATGAAATAGTAGTCTCAGGTTATACTACACAATCCAGACGGACACTCTCCGGTGCTGTTGGTACAGTTAATGTTGAAGATGCTGTAAAAACACCCGTTGTTAATGCTGCTGATGCTCTTCAAGGCAGAGTAGCTGGAGTGAACGTTCTTGGGAATGGTGTTCCTGGTGCTGCTCCTGTTATTACTGTTCGAGGTTACGCAACAACTAATAATAATACTCCACTTTATGTAATAGATGGAGTGCAAACCCAAGATGCAAATGTCTTCAACAGCATTAACCCTAAAGACATAGAATACATTAGTGTATTAAAAGATGGGGCTGCTGCAATTTATGGGGCAAGAGCATCTAATGGTGTAATCATTGTTAACACAAAAGATGGTGATTATAACCAAAAGTCAACTTTAGAAGTTGAGCTATATACAGGGAATACCGATGTAACACAATTGCCTGACATGCTTAACGTAGATCAGCATGCACAAATGATCTGGCAAAGTAAGATTAATGATGGTCAAACACCTTCGCATCCACAATATGGATCTGGCGGAAGTCCTGTTGTCCCTTCTGTTTTAAATGTCCCTATGCCTGCAGGAGCTGAATACGTTGGAGCGGAAGCTCGTGTAACTCCTGGTGGTACAGATTGGTTTGATGCTATATTTGACCCTGCTCCTGTTCAAAGCGTTGATATTTCAGCTTCAGGAGGTTCTGAATCAGGAAGATATCATATGTCTGTTGGCTATCTCAATAGAGAGGGTGCAATGATTCATACAGGATTTGAAAGAGTTCAAACAAGACTTAACTCAGAGTTTAAGATAAGTGATAGGATTACAGTTGGTGAACACCTTAATGCATCCTTTTCAAATAGAACTGGTAGTAGTGGAGGGGCTGTCCAAAGTGCTTCTTTCTCTAGTCCACTTGTTCCTCTTAGAGACTCAAACGGTAATTTTGCAGGATCGTATAATAATGCTTTTGGCCTAGGTATTTCTAATAGTCCATATGCTGATTTAAATCGTGCAAAAAATAACTTTGGTAAAGATCTTTTTGTAACTGGAGATATATATGCGCAAATTAGACTAATGGATGGACTTAATTTTAAATCAACCGCTGGTATAAAAATGTCTCATGGTCATTACAGAACATTTAATGCTTTGAATCCTGAACATGGTGAAGCAGTTTCTAATAATACTCTTTATGAAGGAAGTAATATTTCAACAGAATGGAACTGGTCTAATACACTTAATTACAACAACTCTTTTGGAGACCATACCCTAGATGTGCTTCTTGGTACTGAGGCTGTTAAAAGTGCTTATAAACAAAACGATCAACTAAGAACAGGATATTTATTTGAAGATCCTGAGTTTTATACCATGTCAAGTGGATCAGGTACTCCAATTGTTAGTGGCGGAAGAAGTTCATATACTTTATTTTCCCTTTTTGGTTCTGCCAATTATACTTTCAAAGGGAAATATTTCTTGACTGCAACAGTTAGACAAGACGAAACATCAAGGTTTGCTAAAGCAGGATCTGCTGGTGTTTTCCCTGCTTTAAGTGCGGGATGGCTTATTAGTGATGAGTCCTTTTTCCCGAGCGGGATTTTCTCAACTTTAAAGTTAAGAGCATCCTATGCAACATTAGGAAACCAGTCGCTTAACCAAAGTAACCCAGATGTTAATATTTCTCAATTAAGAGAAGATGGCGCCTTTTATGTGTTTGCTGGTTCAGGAAGTGCACAGACAGGTGCTTTACTTGTCTCAAAGGGTAACCCACTATTAACATGGGAGGAAACAACTTCTATGAATTTTGCTGTTGATTTTGGTCTTTTAGATAATAAAGTTACTGGATCGATTGATATTTATAAAAATGAAACTAATGATCTAATCTCTCAGGATACAAATGCTCTTAGTAGTACAGCTATTGATGCTTCTGCTCCTTATGTTAACTTAGGGTCAATGGAAGCAACTGGAACAGAAATCAGTCTTTCTTATGCCAATGAAACAAGTAATGGTTTAAGATATGCAATAACTGCTAATGTAACCGCGGAGGATAATAAAATTACTTCTTTGATTGCAGATAGCTACTCTGGATTTGATTCTAGAATGGGATTCCTTACTCGTACTGAAGTAGGACAGCCAATATCATCTTTTTACGGTAGAATAGTGGACGGGATTTTCCAAAATGATGGAGAAGTTTCTGCTCATGCAACGCAAGATGGTGCTGCTCCGGGAAGATTCAGATATAGAGATGTTGAGCCAGATGGTGTGATTAATGATAACGATAGAACCTGGATAGGCTCTCCACATGCGGACTTCACTTTTGGAGTAAACCTAAATCTTGGATATAGAAACTGGGATGTTAGTGCTTTCTTTAATGGATCTCAAGGAAATGATATTTATAATTATACAAAACTATATTATGAATTTCCTTTATTCTTTAACGGAAATAGAAGTACTGCAGTTTTAGACTCGTGGAGTTCTTCAAATACAGACGCGGCACTTCCTGCGCTTAGTGAAACGATTCAAAATAATGAAGCGACACAAGCAAACTCTTATTTTGTTGAAGATGGATCCTACATAAGATTAAGAAGTCTTCAGATAGGCTATAGCTTTTCTGATGATATAGCCTCAAAAATAGGTGCTCGTAGTTTAAGAGTTTTCTATAGCGGCTCAAATCTTTTAACTATCACAAATTATTCTGGACTTGATCCTGAATTTGCTTCTGGTAATCCTCTAGCATTAGGGGTATACAATTCTAACTATCCTACGTCAAGTGTTTCGGCGATAGGTGTTAATATCAAATTTTAAATTTTAATTATGAAAAAGTTTATATTACTTATTTTATCGATTGGAGTTATTTATTCATGTTCTGAAGAATTTACAGAGATTTCTCCTGTAGGATCTTTAAATGATGCTTCGCTATCAAATGCAACTGGGATAAATTTACTTCTTACTGGAGCTTATTCTGTACTTGACGGAATAAGAAATGGTGGTCCTGGTGCTCCATGGACAAAATCAGGAGATAACTGGTGGATGGATGTAATCGCTGATGATGCACACAAAGGAAGTACTGATGGTGATCAGGCAGATTTGTATGCAATTGAAATTTATCAGTGGGATACATCTAATCCTTATTTTGCTGGCCGCTGGAGTGCTCTCTTTGCTGGTGTAAACAGAGCAAACGCGGTTATCGCTCTTATTAATTCTCAAGATGATCCAGGTGCTTTTACAAGTGAAATGGCTCAGGCTAGATTTTTAAGAGGACATTACAACTTTGATATTCAAAGACAGTGGGTTAATGTTCCATATATCTCAGACGAGAATTTTGCAGCTTCTGAATTTAATCAAACAAATTCTGGTCCAATTTGGTCAGCAATTGAGGATGATTTTACATATGCTGCTGCTAATCTACCTGCTAATAGGGCTGGCGGATATGAAATTGGAAGACCAATTCAGTCTGCTGCAAAAGCATATTTAGGTAGAGCTCAGCTATACCAGGGTAAATGGGCTGAGGCTGCTGCTAATTTAGACGCTGTAATCAGTAGTGGTGATTATGCACTTGCTGCTAACTACAATGACAACTTCAGAGCAGCTGGAGAAAACGGTCCTGAGCATATTTTTGCTATTCAGTTTGCAACTGACGGTGGACAGTCTCCTCAAGGAAATCAAGGAGGTACTCTTAATTTCCCAGGAATGATTGGATGCTGTGGTTTTTATCAACCATCTCAAGACCTTGCTAATGCTTTTCAAACAGACGCTAATGGATTACCACTTCTTGGAACATACATGAATACAGATGTTGCAAGTGACTATGGAATTTACTCTGATGAGCCTTTTACTCCTCATGCAGGAAATTTGGATCCAAGAATAGATTTTACAGTTGGTAGAAGAGGTGTTGACTACAATGGTCACGGAATTAATCCTGGAAAAGCCACTGTAAGAGCTGGATTTGGTGATATCTCTGGTCCTTATATTTCTAAGAAAAATGTTCAACATGCAGGAGATGATGTAAACGCTGGAACAGGTGGATGGGGAGAGCAAAGATCTGGAGTGAATTATCACATTCTTAGATATGCTGATGTAATTCTAATGGCTGCTGAAGCTGCTGTAGAAACTGGACAGCTAGAAAAAGCTCGTGGCCTTGTTAATCAAATAAGAACAAGAGCAATTAATTCTGCCCGTGTAACTACTTTTGAAGCAGGTTATACTCCAAACTACGTTATTGGAACTTATGATGATGTATGGGCTGATCAAGCAACTGCGAGAGCTGCTGTTCGTCATGAAAGAAGAATTGAACTTGGAATGGAAGGTCATAGACTTTTTGACCTCAGAAGATGGAATATTATGGTTCCTACTTTAAATGCATACATTGCAAATGAGGGAAGAACTATACCAACTTTTGGTTCAAGAGCTCAAGCAGTTTCATCAAAACATGAAGCTAATCCAATACCAATTTATGCAATTGATCAATCTGGTGGCACACTATCACAAAACGCTGGGCATTAATTGTTTAATTTTTATACTAAAAAAAGGGATGATAAATCATCCCTTTTTTTTTGATTAATAACAAAAATCATAGTTGTCCAAAAGTACATCTAAAAGCTCCATTGGTTTTTTATACAGGTATGAAGTACTTCCTCCCGTTACCCTTGATCTTTCAAGAACGGTATCATTAACTAAAAAATAAACCCACTCTTTATCATCATATTTCTCAACGAATGAATTTTTATCCTGAAACATAAAACTTGCATTTACTGATGAAGGGGTTTGATACACTATGCAGTTATTTGAAAGAAAATGGACATCTAAATATATCCCACTTGGATCATCAAAAATTCTCCAATAAGAAATACCTGTCTCCAAAGACCATAGAGTATTGTCTTGACATTCAAGAATTGTTTCGCATTCTCTTTTAGTCTCTGAACAACTAAATGTGACACATAAAAAGAATAAGAAAAAATAGTTTTTTAAATTTGTGATCATAAAAGCAAAATAAATACAAATATTAATATTTTGGTGTTTTACATACTTAGTATTTTTTAAATTTTATCTTACTTAAACAATAAAGCAACAATAAAATGAGGATCAAATCAATGTTATTTAAAATATTTCCTTTATTCATTACTTTTTTAGTAATTACTTGTGATTCTAATGATGAAGAACCATCAAATCAGATAGAAGTTTCAACAGAAACTCCCTATTTAATTGGAGAAGATCTGACACTAATTTGGAATGATGAATTTGATTATGAAGGATCTCCAGATACAGTTAAATGGCATCACCAAACTATTGCTCCAAACAATGGAAGTTGGTGGAATGGGGAACTACAACATTATACCGACAGATCAGAAAACTCTTATGTTAACAATGGAACACTTAAAATTAAAGCTAAAAAAGAACAATATGAAGTTGATAATTCTTCAAAATCTTATACTTCTGCTAGGCTTAACTCAAAATTTTCTTTTAGATACGGAAGAATTGATGTAAGAGCTAAACTTCCAAAAGGAGCTGGAACATGGCCTGCTATATGGACACTTGGTGCAAACATTAATGAAATTGGAAATTATTTTGGAGACCAATTTGGAAATGTTGGCTGGCCGGCTTGTGGAGAAATTGATATTATGGAACAAAATGGATGGAATAAAAACAATATTATTGGTCATCTTCATTGGGAAGATAATTCTGGTCAATATAAAAATCAGGGAGGGACCAAAAGTATTGAAAATTCACATGATGAATTTCACATCTATTCATTAGTTTGGGATAGTTCAAAAATTTCTATTCTTTTAGATGATGAAACCTTTTTTACTATGTCAAACACATCTAACAACCCTTATGATAATGATCATTATCTACTTCTTAACATAGCTGTAGGCGGAAATCTTGGAGGAGATGTCCCCACTAATTTTTCAGAAGAAATTATGGAAATAGATTATGTGAGAATTTATCAATAACTCTTTTTAAAATGAAGGTCAGTTCCGCGCATATAAAATCTTTTTTTATTTTAATTGTATCAATCATAATTCTTGGTTGTGACAACCATTCAGAAAATCTTTTTGTTAAAATAGACAGTAGCACAAGTAATGTTAATTTCAATAATCAAATAATTGAAACTGATACTTTAAATATCCTAAATGAGGAGTATGTTTTCAATGGGGGTGGTGTGGCAGCTGCTGATTATAATAATGACGGAAAAACTGATCTTTTTTTTACCGGAAATCAGCAACCCAATAGACTCTATTTGAATCAAGGTGAATTTGTTTTTAAAGACATTAGTGAATCTGCAAAAATATTAGCTCAAGATAAGTGGTCTACAGGGGTTACTTATGTTGATATTAATAACGATAATCTTTTGGATATATATGTTTGTGCTGCTATGTATAAAGAAAATAGAAGAAACATGCTTTTTATCAACAAAGGAGTGAATCCAGAAACAGGAATTATTTCATTTGAAGAAAAAGCATCTGAATATGGTATTGATGATTCTGGTAATAGCATGGGAGCTGTCTTTTTTGATTACAATAAAGATGGCTTTATTGATCTTTTTGTTCTAAATAATGAGCAGAGTAAAACCATTCCTACAAACTATAGGAAAAAAATTAAAGATGGAACTGCTGTCAGTAATGATCGACTATACAAGAATAATGGTGATGGAACTTTTTCTGATGTTACAATAGAATCTGGAATTACAATAGAAGGATTTGGTTTGGGAGTTGCTATCTCAGATGTAAACTATGATGGTTGGCCAGATATATTCATTGGTAACGATTATATAACAAATGATCTCTTATATATAAATAACCAAGACGGAACATTCTCTAATAAAATAAGAGATTTTATTAAACATCAAAGTATGTTCTCAATGGGTGTAGATATATCTGATTTTAATAATGATGGATATCCTGATATTGTATCACTTGATATGCTTGGAGAAACAAATTATAGAAAAAAAACAACTATTTCCTACAGCAATTATGAAACAGTCCTTCTAAACAAAAAATGGGATTATCAAACTCAACATTCAAGGAATATGCTACATCTTGGAAACGGGAATAATATCCCTTTTAGTGAAATTGGAATGCTTTCAGAAATCTACCAAACAGATTGGAGTTGGTCTCCTTTATTTTTTGACGCCGATAATGATGGTCTCAAAGACTTATTTGTAACAAATGGCTTTCCAAGAGACATCACAGATAAAGATTTTTCTGATTTTCGACAAAGTGTCTCCAGATATGTGAATAATTCATCACTGCTTGATTGTATCCCAGTGGTTAAAAAACCAAATTATTCTTTTAAAAATAATGGAGATTTAACTTTTTCAGACAAAAGTTATGATTGGGGTCTTGGAATAGATTCGTTCTCTAATGGTGCTGCTTATGCAGATTTAGACAACGATGGAGATTTAGATTATATTATTAATAATATAAATGATGAAGCATTTATTTTTAAAAATACTTCTGAAAAATTTATAGATAATAAATCTTTTATAATAAGATTAAAAGGTCCAGAGAATAATATTACAGGAATAGGTAGTAAAGTTGTTATGAGACTTAAAGGAGGAAAGTTTCAAACTCAAGAAATCTATCACACTAGAGGATACATGTCTGCAGTTGAAAATATAATCCATTTTGGTTATAAAGATATTGATCAGATCGAATCGCTTGAAATTCTCTGGCCAGACGGATCTTTTGAAAAAATTTCTTCAATTGGTTCAAAAAATGAAATCCAATTTGATTATCAAAATTCAATTAAAAAAGAAAATGCGATTATTAATTTTCCGCTTATAAATAAAGATTATGAGATTCTATTTAGTCAAACAGCTAAAAAAAGAAATATAAATTTTAAGCATTCACAAATTGATCAAGCAGACTTCCATTTTCAGAGATTGTTGCCAAGAAAAATATCAGAGTCCTCTCCTAAAATTATAACTGGAAATTTCAATAAGGATAAACTTTCTGATTTTGTGGTGTCTAATTCAAAAGGATCTTCACCAAAAATATTTTTACAAAATAATGATAATAGCTTTAATGAATATGATCTTTTTGATGCAGAACATTATGGAAAATATAATTATGAAGATTTAATAGCTTTTGACTATGATTTGGACAATGATTTGGACATGATTTTTTTAGCAAATAAGGAAGATTATTCAAGGCAAATTTTTGAAACTAAAATAGAACTTTTAAGGAATAATGGAGAGGGGAAGTTTGAATTGGAAAGTGATAAATTTCCTAAAATGAATTCACAAGGTTCTATAATCAGAATAAATTCAAATCCAGCAAATGAAGTTACTGATATTTTCATTGGAGGGAAAACAAGAATCATGGGATATCCATATTCGGATAAAAGTTTAATCTTTAGAAAAATTAATGGAGAATTTAAAAATGTAACAGATAAAGTTTTTGGAAGTTTTAAACCAAAAGGAATTATTAAAGATGCTCATTGGGTGGATTTAAATAATGATAAAAGAAAAGATTTAGTTGTTGTGAGCGAATTTTATCCCATCCAAATATATCTTCACAAAAATGGAAAGCTGGTACTCTCAGAAAAAAATGGAATAGAAAATTATTCTGGCTGGTGGCAATCAATAGAATCCATAGATAGTGATAACGATGGAGATATGGATCTTTTAATTGGAAATATAGGTTCAAATAATCATTATAATATTTCAAAGGATACGCCAGTTACTCTATTTTCAAAAGACTTTGATGAAAACGGATTTGAGGATCCAATCATTTTTTCTTTTTCAAAAAGTAAACAAGGAAATATGAAAATGTATCCCGTTACATTTTGGGGTAACTTAAATAGACAAAGCCCTTTTTTTAGAAAAAAGTTTAAATCATATAAGCAGTTTGGATCAGCAGATTTTAATAAAATGTTTTCTAAAGAAGAATTAAAAGATGCCATAAAATTAGAAGTTAATTTCGATAAAACCTGCTTAATTGAAAACTTAGGAAATGGGAAATTTAAGGTCCATATATTACCCCTTAAATCCCAGTTTGCACCTATATATGATTTTGAAAAAGTAGATCTAAATAATGATAATTTATTGGATCTGCTTTTAATTGGAAATGACTATGGCAATGAACCATTCATAGGTCCTTATGATGCGCTTTCAGGACTTGTTTTAATTAACAATGGAGGAAATAAATTTGAAGTAATGGAGGAAGAAAAATCAAATTTTATCGTTCCTGGGAATGCTCGAGATATTGAAAAAATGACGAATAGTAAAGGAGATAATTCATTTTTAGTCTCCCAAAATTCTGGAGAATTACTACTGTTTGAAATGTCAAAAAAATAATCTTTTTTAGATATAAATTCATTAAATTGAATGATTATTTAGCTGAAAATCCTATGAGATTTATTTGTATTTTATTGGCTGTATCCTTTTCTCTCTTTAGCTGTAAAAATGAAGAAAAAAATTCTAATAATATTTTATTTCATTTTATTGTGAATGCGTTTGATCATGAAAATGGTCAGATGAACACAACATTTAAAATTATCAATAATAGTGACCGAAATTTTGAAGGTGGAAACTGGTCTCTTCATTGGAATCAATTCCTTTGGGCTATAGACACTGATTCTCTTGCTAAAGGACTTAAATTTGAGAGAATCAGCGGAGGCGATTCATACTTAAAAATTGATTTTGACAGTAATTGGAATCTTAAAGCTAATGATACTCTTGAATTCAACGTTATTCAAAAGGGGATTATGAGACGAATATGCATGGGCCCCATGGGTGTTTTCTTAGTTGACAATAAAACACAAAAGGCCTTTGATGCTCAAACTAAAGTGGAATGGGAAAATGCCTCTGGCATAGAAGGACTTAATATACCAACAGCTGCTGAAAGATATGATGATTTAAAAATGGTTTATGAACTTGAGAAAAATGATCTTGACTGGGTTACTCCTCGACCAAAAGAAATTAATCTTTCTGGAGAATTCCGAGATCCTAACAAGATTCTTACAATTAAAATTGATGAAAATTTTTCTTCCTTAAAATCTAGGCTAGATAATGTATTAGAAGACTTTCTGCCCTATAGATGGGATTCTAGCAAAAGCGCAAATCTTATAATAAAAGAAAACTCTTCTCTTGAAAAAGAAGAGTATTCTCTTGAAATTCTTAAAGAAAAAATAATAATCTCTGCTTCTGGTTATGCAGGATTATTTTATTCATTTCAATCTCTGCATCAAATAATTAATGTAGCGGCAAATGAGAATAACGTTTGGCCTATTTTAAAAATCACAGATTCTCCAAGATTTGAATATCGTGGTTTCCTCTTTGATATTTCAAGAAATTTTCATCCTGCTGAAAAAATTAAGCAGATTTTTGATTACATGGGATATTTTAAATTGAATCATTTTGATTTTAGAATAACAGATGACGAAGGTTGGAGAATTGAAATCCCTGGATTGCCTGAATTAACAAGTGTAGGAAGTAATAGGGGATATACAATTGATGAACAAGATAAATTATTCCCCTCATATGGTTCAGGTGCTAATGGTTTAAAGACAGGAAATGGATATATCAGCAGAGCTGAATTTATTGATTTGTTGAAATATGCAAATGACAGAAATATTACTGTAATACCTCAAATTAGTTTCCCTTCACACGCAAGAGCTGCAATAAAGTCAATGAGAGCAAGGTATAATAAATTATCTAAAGCTGATAAAACTGCTGACGCAGAAAAATATCTTTTGGATGATATTAATGATAAAAGCATTTACGTTTCTGCGCAAGGATATAACGATAATATCATATGTATTTGCCAGGAAAGTTCCTACAATTTTTTTAATAAAGTTGTTAGTGAAGTGAACTCAATGTATGGGGAAGCTAAATTAAAAATGAAAAGTTTCCATATTGGTGCAGATGAACTTCCCTATGGATCCTGGNCAGAGTCTCCTATTTGTAAAAATTTTATGCAGGAGAATAATATTAACTCAATAAATGATCTATATGATTATAATATTTTTAGGATAAAAAATATATTAGATAATTATGATACTAAAATGGCAGGCTGGGAAGATGTATTACTTTCTTATTCCAAAAAAAGTCAGAGTGAAACACAGATCAAAAAAGAAATGAAAGATCTAAATTTTATCTCTTATGTTTGGAACAATACCTGGGGAGGAGGTCGTGAGGATATGATATATAAATTCGCAAACATGGGTTTTAAAAGTATAATGAGTAATTCTTCAGCATTTTACTTTGATATGGCAGATAATAAAGACATGGAACTTTATGGTTTAAACTGGTCTGGATATGTTGATTATGAAGATGCTTGGTCCACGGAGCCTCATAATGTTTTTGCAAATAAAAAAAGTCTTAAAAAACATAACATAAGTGAAGAATATCTATCTAAGGTAGCTTCATTAGAAGAAGATGCAAAACAAAATTTCTTAGGCATACAATCTCAGTTATGGGGAGAAACTCTTGTAAATCAAGATATTGTTGATGAACTTTTTATGCCTAATCTTGTTGTTTTTTCACAAAGAGCATGGTCAAGCCCTGAAAAATGGATTGAAATTGATGATGAAGATGAGCAGTTGACAGCACATGATCATTCATGGAATATTTTCTCTAACAATTTGGGGCAGCGAATTTTACCAATAACAAATTCTTTGTTTGGAGGAGTTAAATACCATTTGCCTAAACCTGGTGCAATCATAATAAATGACACCCTGAAGGTAAAAGTTAACTTCCCTGGTCTTGATGTTAGATTTACAAGAGATGGTTCAGAGCCAAACATCAATTCAGAATTGTATAATTCACCTTCTTATGTTGATGAGAATGATAAAATTGTACTGAAAGTTTTCGATAAAACTGGAAGAGGAGCAAAATCAATAAAAGCTAATTAAAATATACACCATGACAAATTCTAGTTCCCAAAGATTATTATCACTTGACCTTCTTAGAGGGGTTACAATTATTTTTATGATAATTGTTAACGATCCTGGCTCATGGGACCATGTCTATGCTCCACTATTGCACGCAGAATGGAACGGGATTACACCAACTGATTATATTTTCCCTACCTTCTTATTTGTATTAGGAACTTCAATAGTACTATCGGTAAGTAAACAAAAAGAGAAGGGAATTGAGAATAACAGAATCCTTAAAAAAGTAATATGGAGAGCAGCTAAAATATATTTAGTTGGTTTGTTTTTATGGATTTGGGGTAAATTTTTCAATCATTTTTCTATATCACTTGATGAAATTCGTTGGGTAGGTGTGCTACAAAGAATTTCATTTGTTTTTCTCTTTTGTGCATTGATTCACATGTATACCTCGGTGAGGACCCAAATCTATATTTGTTTTTTAACTCTTGTGGGATATTTAATTGTTATGTGTTACGTGCCTGTTCCAGGAATAGGCTATCCAGATTTAAGCGTACCAGAAAAAAACTGGGCTCATTATATAGATTCACTGTTTTTACCTGGGGTTTTATGGGAAGATACATGGGATCCTGAAGGNATACTCAGNACTCTTCCATCGATAGTNACAGGTATTTTTGGAATGTTTGCTGGATATATAATAAAAAAATCATCTGATCTGAAAGAAAAAATAATTTATCTCTTTGTTTTAGGTTTCACTCTTTTATTTGCAGGAGATATAACAAGTTATATTTTCCCACTTAATAAAAATTTGTGGAGTACTTCTTTTACTCTTTTAGTGGGAGGAATATCTTGCTTAGCATTTGCGTTTTTTGTTTTTCTTGTCGATTTAAGAGACAATGGTAAATATTTTAAATTNGCAAAAGTCTT
Source organism: Flavobacteriaceae bacterium (assembly GCA_002728855.1). Taxonomy (GTDB): domain Bacteria; phylum Bacteroidota; class Bacteroidia; order Flavobacteriales; family Flavobacteriaceae. Next base: position 14,525 of record PBWA01000002.1, on the reverse strand, counting down.
CGGCGTTAACTCCATCTTCTCTTATGTCCTTGCTGGTATGATAACATTTATTTTCTATGGCGGCAGTTTATGGGGTTTTGGTTTTAATGATTTGTTCATAGAAAATCTTTCATCCATTGGAATCTCAAAAAAACTATTATCATTTATCTATGCACTTATTTATGTATTAATTATATGGATTCCTACAAATTATCTTTATCGAAAAAAAATATACATTAAGTTATAGATCCATGTACAAATATTATAATGCCTCAAAGAAATTACTCGATAAAATTGTAGAAAAAAATCGTTTAGAAATTGATGAAGCGTCTAAGCTTTTAAGTAAGTGTATTTGTAATGATAAATTGATTCATACTTTTGGGACAGGTCACTCTCACGTAATTGGGCTTGAACTTTTTGTAAGAGCAGGTGGGTTGGCTAATGTAAATTCTTTTTTGGATTCCTCGGTTATGACTTCTGAGGGTGCTAGAAGAAGTGCTGAAATTGAGAGAATTGAAGGCTACTCAAAAATAATATGGGACCAGCATAAAATTGAAAAAGGGGATGTTTTTATCATTATTTCAAACTCTGGCAGAAATGCTATGCCCATTGAAATTGCAATGCTTGCAAAAGAGAAAGGATTAAAAATAATTGGAATAACTTCTATTGAACAATCAAAAAAATATCCCTCCAGGCATAGTAGTGAAAAAAAATTATATGATCTGGCTGATATTGTTATTGATAATTGCGTCCCACCAGGAGACGGCATGCTTGATATTGGAGGGAACAAAACTGGAGCAGCATCAACTTTATCAGGAACTTTTATTGTAAATCTAATTTCAACACAGGCAATGTCCTTGGCGAATGAAAAGGAATTTAAGCTTCCAATTTATTATAGTCAAAACATAGATGGATATAGTAATGAAGATCTCTACAAAAAGTATGAGAATAGAATAAAACATTTATAAAATCTTAACTTTACAATATGGAAAAATTATTTTATCAATTATCTCTAATCATTCTTTTTTTAAATTTTACTAATTTCAGTCACTCTCAATCCTACGTCTCCTTATTTAATGGAAAAGATTTAAGCGGATGGACAATCCATGGAGATGAAAAGTGGTATGTAGATAACGGGAAAATAATCTGTGAGAGTGGGCCTAAAAAAGAATACGGATATCTTTCAACCATTGATTATTACGACGATTTTGAATTAAGTCTAGAGTTTAAACAAGATGCTGATGGTAACAGTGGAGTTTTTTTTAGATCAACTCTTGAGGGAACAAAAATTACTGGGTGGCAGGCTGAGGTTGCTCCGCCAGGCAGTCACACAGGTGGAATATACGAATCTTATGGAAGAGGCTGGTTAATAAAACCAGATTCAGAAAAAGATAGTATACTAAAAATGGGTGATTGGAATACCCTTAAAGTTAAAGTCATAGGTTCAAAAGTCACAACTTATTTAAATGGAATTCAAATGATAGAACTTGACGACAAAAAAATTGGTGAAGGTAAGGGCTCAATCGCACTTCAAATTCATGATGGTGGTGGAATAAAAGTAAGTTGGAAAAATATTAAAATAAAAGTCTTCAAATAGATAGAGATAACATGGAAAAAATCAATTCAAAAACAAAAATTTTCTCATTATTAACTTTTTTTTTGGGAATCACATTAATATTTAAAAGTTGTAAAGAGGAGAAATCATCAAAAAATGATATTCAATGGATTAATCTTTTTGATGGAAAAACAACTAATGGATGGAGAGTTTATAATGGAGATGAAATTCCAAAAAAATGGACTGTTGTTGATGGGAATTTAACTTTTAGTACGAAACTAAAATTAGAAGATGAATTTTCAGGAGGTGGCGATATTATATACTACAAAGAAGAATTTGAAAATTTTGAATTATATGTGGAATGGAAACTTCCAAAAGGAGGTAACAGTGGAATTTTATACCATGTAAAAGAAGGATTCAATAGTCCTTTTGATGTTTCTCCTGAATATCAGCTACTTGATGATGATGGTTGGGAAGAAATAAATAATGCCAAGCTTGAGGATTGGCAAAAAGCTGGAGCTGATTATGCTATGTATACCCCTGACGAAAATAAGAAAAAGTTAAACCCTTATGGAGAATGGAACACTTCTAAAATAGTCCATACAGAAAAAAAAGTTGAACACTGGTTAAATGGAGAATTGATTCTTTCATTTGTCCCCCAATCAGAGGATTGGTATGAAAGGAAAAATTCAGGGAAATGGAAAGATTACCCAGATTATGCAAAATTCAAAAAAGGATACATAGCTCTTCAAGATCATGATAGTCCTATATGGTTCAGAGTAATAAAATTGAGGCCTCTATAGAATTATTTAAAATTTTTATCGATATATAAAAAAAATTTATGGGTGTGAATATTTATACAATGTAAATTATTAGAAATTTGCATAACCTTTTTAGGGCAAATGATGAAAAAAATATTTCTTCTAATTATTTTCTTATTATGTTTTTTTTCATACGCTCAAAAAGAATACTCTCTAAGTAAAATCTCCTCTGATAAAATTAAATTAGATGGCGTCGTAAATACCTCTGAATGGGAAAATGCCATTCAAATACCTTTAATCTATGAACAAGAACCTGGTAACAACACTCAAGCTCAAAGAAGAACTATTGCCTATCTTACTTATTCAGATGAGTTTCTCTATGTTGCATTTATTTCTTATGTAGATCCTAGTACTGAAGTTAGAGCCTCGATGAGGCCAAGAGATAATATGAGTATTTGGAATGATGATATGTTTATAATTCGATTTGACACTTTCAAAGATGCAAGGAATAATTTTGTTCTTGCGTCAAACTCCCTTGGCAGCCAGTTTGACCTCAGAATGCTAAATGCAACAGATGGCATGAATAAATATGACTCGAGTTTTAATGCAAATTTTATCTCTGTTGGATCCATCGCTGAGGACAGATATCAAGTAGAATGGAAAATTCCATTTTCTGAAATTCCATCTCCAAATGGAGAAAATCAGCAATGGAACTTTAATCTTGGCAACAGATATTACAAAGATGGGAAAAGTATTGACTTAGGAAGTCAGACATTAGATAGAGATAATCCATGTGAGATATGCCAAACCACTGATGTCTTAAACATAAGTAATATTAAAGTAAAGAAACGCTTTGAGTTACTTCCCTATGTTTCGGCTTCTGCTCAAGGTGAAAGGGAAAATATAGATGATAAAATTAATTATGACCCTCTTGAAAGAAGAGCTGGTTTTGGAATAAATATGGACTTTAGCAAAACTACATCTCTCGAGGTTACTTTTAATCCAGATTTTTCTCAAGTGGAAGCAGATGTTACAAGAATTGATATCAACTCAGCTGTTTCTCTTAGATATCGCGAAAGAAGACCATACTTTAGTCGAGGGACAGATATTGTTCGCTTTAGTGATGGTGCATTTTATTCAAGATCTATAAGCAATCCATCTATTTCAACAAAACTATTAAGTCAAAATTCAAATAGCAGAATTTTTTTCTTAACTGCTGTTGATCAAGATTCTCCTTATTTAATTGCTAGTGAAGATAAGTCCTATTTAGGACAAGGAGGTCAGAGCTTTGTAAATGTTTTTAGGTATCAAAGAATAATAAACGATAAAACACGAATTGGAATGTATTCATCAAATCGATTTTATAAAGATGGAGGATACGGTAATTTACTTGGTATTGATGGTCTATTTATATTAAACAAGAAATGGAGATTAAACTATGAGCTTTTTAAAAACTTTAATCAAGAGCCTAATAAAAATTGGATTGACAGCTCAGATAAAATTGGAAATCGCTCAGTTGCGCTAAATGGCGAAGAATTTAATGGTGATGCTTTATATCTTACTTTTGAGAGAAATACTGAGCATTGGAAAAGTTATTTTACCTACAGAAATATATCTCCTGAATATCAAACTGATGTTGGATTTGTTGTCAAAAATAATCGCCGATGGGCCACCTTCGCTCATGGATATCAAAATATTTTAGATAAGAAAAATCTTAGAAGCTTTGAGCTTGGAACAAAACTGGATGTAAACTATACTTTTGATAATAATCTAAAAACTATTTCACTCGATGGAGAGTTTCAAATTGAAACAATTGGTAATACCGAAATATCATATACTTATGATTGGGATATTTTTAAAAATTTTATGGATATTGATTTTAAGGATCTTCCAACTTCAGATCTTAACATAAGAAGTTCTCCAACTGAATTTTTTAATTTTAATATTTCATATGAATGGGGTAAAGATTTAGCTTATAATGAAGAAATCCCTGAAAAGGGTAAGCTTAAAACATTTTCTATCTATGCTTCATTTCAAATCAATGAAAATTTGAATATTAATGGATTATTAAATTATTCTGAACTTAAGACTCTTGACGCATCTGAATATTACTTTTCAGGAAATATTTTTAGATTAACTACAAGATATCAGTTTTCAAATTTTTTAAATTTAAGACTCATTGCTGAAAAGAATACATTTAATAAGTCCTTTTTTATTCAGCCACTGGTTCAATGGAATCCAAATCCCTCTACTATATTTTATCTTGGAGGAAATCAAAATACTGATTTAGAAATTGATCAGGAAATTATTCCTCTTCTCAAATTCAGAAGATCACAAATTTTCTTTAAATTTCAATACTTAATTGGACTTAAAAAATAATTGAATTTTTTTTTATATTTTTAAACATCTCACTATGAGAAAAAGAAGAGATTTTTTAAAAATTTTCAGCGCTTTCAGCGGATTATCGTTTATGCCATCATTTGCTTGGTCATCTTCAAATCAGAGATTTCTTAGAACTGCACATATTGGGGTTGGAGGAATGGGCTTTGAGGATTTAAAAGCTATTTCATCTCATAGTGAAGTTGAAGTTGTTGCCTTATGTGATGTTGATAGTGATGCCTTAAAAAAAGCAAAAGAATTATTCCCAAAAGCAGATACATATAAAGACTATAGAAGAATGCTTTCAAGTAATGCAAACAAAATAGATGCAGTGATTGTCTCAACCCCTGACCACACTCATGCTCCTGCATCAATAATGGCAATGAAAATGGATAAACATGTTTATTGTCAAAAACCTTTGACGCATCACGTCTCTGAGGCTCGAACCATGAGTGAATTAGCAGAAGAAAAAAACTTAGTTACTCAAATGGGTATTCAAGTTCATTCGTTCTATGACTATAAACTTGCTACTTTATTAATTCAATCTGGAATAATTGGCAAAGTAAGTACTGTAAGGGCTTGGTCTCCAAAAAATTGGGGATATGATGGCCCTAAACCACAAGGGGAAGATCCTATACCTGAAAATTTGGATTGGAATCTTTGGCTTGGTACTGCGCCTAAAAGACCATATAAAGACAAAGTTTATCATCCATACAACTGGAGAAAGCTTGTTGATTACGGATGTGGGACCCTAGGCGATATGGGAGTTCATATTTTTGATACACCCTATAATGCACTTGCTCTAGATGTTCCACTTACAATAAAAAATAGTTGTAGAAAACCTAATGGGTTTGGATATCCTGAAAAAAATATAGTTACTTATACCTTTCCAGGAACACCTTATACGACCGATACACTTGAATGGATTTGGCATGATGGTGCTGATGCACCAAAATATCATAGAGATTTAAAATTACCTAAAAAAGAAAAGCTCCCCCAGCAAGGAGCAATGTTTATTGGAGAAAAAGGGAAATTATTGCTCCCACATTTTATGGAACTTCCAAGATTAATTGTTGATGGAAAATACAAAGAGATAGACATTACTCCTTTTGAAAAGTCAAAACAAATTGGTGATCCTGTCAGAAATTACGAAAAAGAATCTCCCAAACATTATCATCAGTTTGTTGATGCTTGTTTGGATAAAGGAACTTGCACTGCTCCGTTTTCATATTCTGCAAAACTAACTGAAACAATTCTACTGGGAGTTATAGCAGGAAGATTTCCAAACAAAACTTTACACTGGGATAAAAAAGCCTCTAAATTTCAGGAACCTGAAGCCAACAAATATTTAAATTTTGAATACAGAGATTTTTAATCCCAGATCTCAAAAAAAATCCTTTCAAAAAAATAGAAAATGCTTAAAAAAATAACAATTTTTATAATGTCTTTTTTCTATGTATTCATTGGCATAAAACATTTTACTGATCCTGATTACTTTTTAGGAATTATGCCTCCCTATATTAGTTGGCATCTAGAACTAGTTTATTTAAGTGGATTCTTTGAAGTTGTTCTAGGACTAGGTCTACTTACAAAATATAGACGTTATTCTGCTATTGGTTTAATAATGCTTTTAATTGCTGTTTTCCCTGCTAATATCCATTTAATTTTAAGTGAGGAAGCACAAATGTCAATTAATATTACCAAGCAAACAGCAATTATTAGAGCTCCTTTTCAACTTCTGTTCATAGGTTTAGCCTATTGGCATTCAAAGCCATAATTTTTGTCAACTCACATCATAGAATTATATTTGTCCTTTTAATCAAATGAAATTATACCTATATCAAATTGATGCTTTTACAGATAAAGTCTTTGGAGGTAATCCAGCCTGTGTTATTCCTCTTCATAAATGGCTAGAAGATGAAAAACTTTTGAAGATAGCTCAAGAAAATGCTGTTTCAGAAACTGCTTTTTTTGTTCAAAATGATGATTTTTTCCATTTGCGTTGGTTTACCCCTGATATTGAAATGGATCTCTGCGGTCATGCAACACTTGCGGCTGCATATGTTATAAAAAAATATTTAAAATTCCCTAAAGATGTTATTCCTTTTAATAGTCTGAGTGGTAAATTAAACGTTCATGTCAATGATGAAAATTTCACTTTAGACTTCCCATCAAGGGATCCTGTTAGTTCTGAATTGCCTTTAATTATTAAAAAATCACTTAGTATACAACCACAAAAAATCCTAAAATCAAGAGATTACTTTTTAGTTTATAATAATCAAAAAGAAATTGAAGATATAAAAATAGACCGATCGATAATTGATCAAATAAATCTTGACCCTGGGGGAGTTATTATAACTGCAGAGGGTAATAATTGTGATTTTGTTTCAAGATGGTTTGCCCCCCAATCAACTATTTTTGAAGATCCAGTAACTGGATCAGCGCACTGCTCATTAATCCCATATTGGAGCAAAGAGTTAAATAAAAAGAAAATGGAGGCAATCCAGCTTTCATCAAGAAAGGGGAAACTATTTTGTGAGGATAAAGGAGAAAGGGTACTCATTAGTGGAAAAGCTACTACTTACTTAATTGGAAATATTTGGATTGATTAAAATCGCTGTGAGAGGAAATAAAAAATTTCTGTTTTTTCTTTTTTCATTGTCTATTCTTTTTTTGAATGGGCAAACTAAATATATTAGGGTTATAGATTCATTAACAAACGATCCTATCTCTTTTGCTACTGTTATTTTTTCAAATAATACAGGGATAATAACAGATGATAACGGGAGATTTGAACTTTTAGAAGAACAATACCTTAATAATGATTCAATCTATGTCTCTTTTATTGGATATAAAACATTATCTAGAGAATTATCTAGTCTTAAAGACACCCTTTTGATTTTATCACCAAATCCTATTGAACTTAAAGAAATTGTCTTGACTAATCGAGAATTTTCTGCTGAAGAAATTGTAGAGAAAATCCGTGAAAACATTAATCAAAATTATGAAATTCAAATTTTAGATAATCTGCTATTCTTTGGCCAAAAAGAATCAAACGAATTAAAAAGAATAAACATTAGCAAATATAAATCTTCAATAAAAGAGCTCAATAAAGGCTTTCTTGATAGCATGCTGAACTCAATGGATAAAAAAAATGAATACGCCATAGAAGTTTTAGGCAATTACTCTGGAAGTTTTAAAAAGGAGCAACAAAAAATAAACCTTATAAAAGCAAGAGAGACCTATAGTCAAGAAAAAGATCTGACTGTTCTTGCGCTTGAAGAAAAATTTGAAGAGGCTATTAAAAATAACGTTAAATCAAATTCTTATTTTAAAGTAAAATCAGGGATTTTTGGAGGAGAAATGGACAACGAATATTTCGATAATCTAAAACCTGATGTAGACACTACAGATACTGAAGCTATTAAAAGAGAGCTCGCTGAGAAAAACAAAAAAGAAATGAAAAGGAAACTAGATTTTGCCAAAAACAGAAAAAGTGAACTAAATTCAATTCTAAGCTATTTATTTTATGCTCCGAAAACAAAATTAAACTTTATAACAAAATCAAACAGGTATAATTTCACTTTAAATGAAATGACATACTTTGCTAAAGACCCAGTTTACGTCCTTTCTTTTGAGCCAAGGTGGGGAGAAGATTACAAAGGAACTATCTATGTTTCTATGGATGATTTTGCTGTCTTAAGAATGGATTTTGAAAATGTTAAATCTGTCTGGGGTTTTGATTTATTTGGAGTCTCGATCGATGCTTATAAGAGATCAGGGAGAATTATTCTATCAAAAAATAATCAAGGGAAATATTCCCCTAAATATTTTCAGTTCTCAAGCGCAACAAAGTTTGCAGTAGACCGACCCCTTAAGTTTATTGAAAAAAATAAATTCGTTCGAGGCCGAAGAAAACAAAATGAGATATCAATGCGAATAGATCTAGAAACAACAAATCTTTCTCAAAGAGAGGTCAGAATTTTTGATTCCAAGAATCTATCCCTTTCAGAATATGATGCCATCAAGGAGAAAAATACTGTCCTCCCAGAATTTTATGAAAGGTTTACTACTGACTTCTGGGAAGAATTAAAAACCTCTTCCAAAACCCTTCAAGAATAAACTATTCAAATTAGCCACGAGATAGAAAATGTAAAGGTCAAAATCAAAAAGTGCCTAAACCCTATTTTTGTCTTCCTTGTGCTGCCCATCTAATCCCTCTTTTTTGAATTTCAAAAGCTTCAGGGACCTGAAAATCTCTGAGAAAATGGCCAATCGAGGAGTAAAAAACCCTGCCTTTCCCATAATTCTTTTTCCAAACTACTGGCATTTGATTCCCCGTAATCCATGTAAGTTTTTTATCCTTTGATTCAATCATTTTATCATCTCTCCACTCATACAAAGGATAGCTCTCTTGATTAAATGTTGTTGTGGCAAGGACCTTGATATTAGGATCAACAAGCATATAGTATTGTTCAGTATTCTTAAGTAAGAAATCTTTAATCCCATGAGTGATAGGGTCTTTTGAATCAGCAATATTAACCTCAAAATCTATAAATCCGCCAGGGTGTGAGAGGAAAATCCCTCCAACAAGAAATTGATATTTTAAGTTGTCTCTAAAAGCATCTGCCATCCCTCCATGCCAACCCGCAAATCCAGCCCCATCAATTATAGCATCTAAGAGTCCTTGAAACTGATCTTCATTAATTTTTCCCATCGACCAATTCTGTATAATTAAATCTGTTTTGCTCATAATTTCTTTATCTGTATAGATATCCAATGAATTGTAAACATTGACAATAGCTCCTTCAGATTCTAACCAGGGAACAAAAAATTCTACAGATTCCTTGGGTTTATGTCCAGGCCATCCTCCCCATACATAAATGACTTTTTTCCCTTTTAGAGAATTCAATAAATCTTCCCCTTGCCCAAAAGTTCCTAGGGTAAACAAAAATGCAAGTGCAAAAACAAATCCCTTCACAAAACAAATTTATCAAAATAAAACTAAGGCTATCCACCTAATCATGCATTTGAAATTAATTACTTTAGTAAGCCTATGGGAAAAGATATGACGAAGAAGCTATTTTCTTACGCGTCATTAATAGCAAAATTATTGTTTTCTGAACTAAACGTATATTTATATTCCATTTCAAAATACTAAAGACTAAGAATAGGCAGCAAAACGAGTTTATCAATATTCGAATTATGAAAAAAATAATCTTATCAGTAACAATACTTATTGCAGTAATTAGTTGCCAATCAACAAAAAAAGAAAAAGAGTCGGTAGAGACTGGACAACTAATATCAGAGACAGTAAGCACTGAAGATGATTTCTTTTCTGAAAAAGGAAGAATAGTCACAACTGCAACATATCCAACAGATGAAACATCTCGCCAAATTCTAAAGAATCAAGATTTAGTCGGTGTAAACGCATTTATGCACAAGCGCAAACTGACACCTACTGATCAACAGCCTGTTGTGCGCATGAACCGAGACACCTATTATTCATTAGCTGTTGTTAATGTGTCCAATGGAGCAAGTATTTCAATGCCAGAAATTCCTGAAGGAAAATACATGTCTGTTCAACCCATTCCACAAGATCATCGAACTCAAGCTATGAAATATGGCTCTGGCAAATTTGATTTGACAACACACATAGGCACACATCTTTATCTAATTGTCCGTTTGGATAGAACTTTCACAGAGGCGGAGGTGAAAGAAATTCAAGACAAAATGGTGATTGAAGCCCATTCAAATGAAAAATTTACGACCAATCCAGTAACTGAACGATCATTTAAGGAAGTAGAAAATGAATTGAAAGTTAAAGCGGGTCCTCTTAGGAAGCGATATGGGTTGCAAACAGCACAAGGTATGTTTACCAACCCACATGATAAATCAGCGGAGCTATTCAACAATGAAAAGTATGAAGTAGGTGCTGCATTGGGATGGGGCGGGGCGCAAATGATTGATGCTATTTATGAAGGGTCCAGAAACTTTTCTGTGGACAGTTGCTATCAAATGACTTTTGAAGACCCTGAAAACAAAGCGTTCTGGTCTGTCACAGTGTATGACAAAAAAGGTTTTATGTTTAACGACCTGGCAAACTTTAGTTCTCATACGGCTCAAATGAATGAAGATGGGACATATACCATAAGTTTTGGCTGTGGTGAGGATGCTCCCAACAATTTGGAGATTGCTAATCCATCAGGTGTTTTTAACATTGCAGTTCGTCACTTCCAACCTTCTGAAAAAGTACATAAAGAGGATTATCGAATTGTACCTCTGATGAAAGTAATATCCAATGAATGATCTAACAACAAGTGCTAAACAGTTTACTAAAGTAATTATTTGAGTTCAATGAAATCGGGGATTAAAAGCTGGGTCTATACAGCTAAATGATTTTATTTGATTTTGCATTTATTACCTTTATATATCAAAAGAGGAAAAGGAAGAATAATAGAAAGACTATATAATATTAAAGCGTTTTCAATTTCCGTAATAAAATAAAGTCCGAAAAAAAGAATTGTTGGATATATCGAAATATTAATGAAAAACTTTTTGAAATATATCAAATAAGATTTAAGGTCAAAATTTTTTCTCTCCTGCTCACTCATCGTATTATAGCCAGCTAAAAGCAACTTAGCATTTTTTTCATTAACACCATAAGCGACTCCAATAAAAACAGCGTCTGTAAATAAAATAGCTAAAAAAATATAGTCCACCCCTCTCTATTTTTTCTAATACTAATTTAAGTTTTATCTTTGGGATATAAAATATTTGAAATGAATACTTCTACAATAAATATTATTAATTCAATCAGTTTAATTGCGATGGGTATATGGGGTTACATTGATGTGTCTTCAGTTACTGCTCTTATTCCTGCTTTTTTTGGAGTTGCTCTAATTCTATGCACCAATGGGTTAAAAAAAGAGAATAAAATGATCTCTCATGTAGCAGTTCTTTTAACCCTTTTGATTCTTGGGGCACTTGTTGGAATGAGATTGCCAAAATCAATTGATCAAGGAGGAATAGGTCTTATAATAGTTATAATTATGATAGGGACATCTACCCTTGCAATGCTAGTTTTTATAAGCAGCTTTGTTAAAGCTAGAAGGAATAAGAGTTAGGTAATCCCTGCAAAAAAACAAAAGCAAATGAGAAAATTTATCCTGTTATTTGTAATAATTTTTTTTTCAGCATGTGAAAATGGTGAGCCCTGGAAAAATTCCCAATTGATTGAGCCTGATGAATTATCAAAAATCATCAATAAAGAGTTAGAACAACCAATGATCATTAGCATAGGTCCCGCTGGGCTTATAAAAAATTCAATTGAAATAGGAGAATGCAGGTTCCCTGAAAACTTAGCGAAATTAAATGATAGGATTAGTGGACTTTCAAAAAATTCTGATATTGTTCTTTATTGTGGTTGTTGTCCTTTTAAAGATTGTCCAAACATTAGACCTGCATTCAATCTTTTGAACGACCTTGGATTTAGAAATCATCGTCTACTTAACCTTTCAACAAATCTAAAAACTGATTGGATTGATAAAAATTATCCTATCATAAACTAGAGAAAGGAACTTAAAAATTAGCTTTAAAAGTCTTATCCACCAACTTAGCTAAATCAAAATCTCTTGATGAAACTGAATCAATATCATGAGACCACAATTCTAACCTTACTTTATTGTATACATTAACGATTTTAGGGTGATGATTTAAATTCTCTGATTCAATACCTATCTTATTTATAAAATCTAATGACTCATTAAAATCTTTAAAAGTGAAGTCTTTTGCCAGAGCATTTTCACTTAAAACCCATCCATTATCTAAATTTTTAATTTCTTTTAAAATATTGTCTCTATCCATAATGTATAAAGTTAAAATATTTATTGGGCTAATTACTAAATAGTTCAATCAAATATTGTGATTAAAAATTTCAATCAAAAACAAAGACTTTTTCGAATCTTTAATAATAGTTTTGTGCTTGTGAATAAGACGCGAACCCTAATTTCATTTTATTTGTTTGTTAATTTATTGGTTCGATTAAAACCAGGAGATTAATTGTAGTTTCTTCAGGAAATTCTCCTGGTTTTTAAACTTAAATAGGCAATAACAATATTTTTTATATCGGTTTTTTAGCGTGATAAATAAATGCCACTCCAAATGATTGTGGAATAGACCCTTTAACTAAAAACCCATTTTTTTCTAAAATATTATTAAAAGCTTTACCGAAAGGGAAAGTATTTGCAGATGAAGATAAATATTTATATGCTGATTTATCCTCAGAAAAAAGTGAACCAATTATAGGAAGTACATAATAAGTATATAATTTGTATAGTTGATGTAATAGAAAGTTCTGAGGTACAGCTGTCTCCAAAATAATCAATTCACCTCCCGGTTGAAGTACCCTAAAAATTTCCATGAGTCCCTTATCAAGATTTTCAAAATTTCTAACTCCAAACGAAACAGTAACCGCATCGAAATAATTATCAGGATAGGTAATCTTTTCACCGTCTCCAATTTTCATTTTTATATTTTTATACCATGGGCTTTTTTTAACCTTTTTTTTCCCAATTTCTAGCATCTCTTCAGAAATATCAATCCCTACAATTTCAGTTGCAAGAGTTTCCCCAAGTGCAATTGCTAAATCTCCAGTCCCAGTTGCTACATCTAAAATTTTTTTAGGTTTTTTTGGGGCAATTAGTTTCACAACATTTTTTCTCCACTTTATGTCAATTCCTCCAGAAATAATTCGATTCATTAGGTCATAGTTAGAAGAAATTTTATCAAACATTTGGCGCATCTTTATTTTTCTTGGGCCTTTTTTTACTTTATTAGTGAGCACTTGTTTTCTGTTTATTTTTAAAGATCAGATAAATATAAATATTTGCTTAAAACCGAGTTTGGCCCTGCGGTCCAACCTGTATCGTATTATAAAAAATTATATTCTTATAAATTTATCTAGTAATAGACCATCCAGTTTGTCTTAATATTAATTCGTTTTCTGTCATATTACCTACAGTTAAAACTTTACCGTTTTGGTCAAATTCAAATCTTGTTAATGTAATAGCTTCAGCTTCAAGACCTGAAACATCATCTAAAAATTTATCCCAAGTCTTTACATAAACAATTCTTTGAGATGCATCTGTGACAATCTCACGTATTTCTGATTCCAGTGAATTTTCTCTCCAATTATCTGCATCTGCATTTGAGATATTTTGTAGGATTTGTTCTTTTGAATATGTTGGCTCCACAATTCCTCGTTTGACAGTAATTGAAATTTCTTCGCCGTTTCTCATAATAGATGCAGCAACAGGTACACCGGGTTTCCCTCTAAAAGAAAGACTACCGTCATCAATTGATTCTTGGGTCACTAATACCTCATTTACTGAAATAAATTTGTCCCCAACTTCAATCACAGATGATGCTGGACCTCCTTGGATTACATTGGTTACCACCATTCCATCAGTTTCCATAGCATCCGCATTGAAATTAAATCCAAATCCAACATATCGAGCGCCTATATTATATCCATCATCACTCATATTTTCTGAAACCATATTTAAAGCAGCATCTTTACTTTCGTAAGATGAAGCAATCCAACTTTCAGCTAAATCAGCAAGATTATTTGAGTCAGAAGTTGAGTCACAAGATGCAAAAATCAAAGCTAGTGCAACTATAAAAGGGGTAATAATTTTTGTTTTCATTTTTAAAATTTTTGGTTATTGTAATTTTAAAGTTAAATAAATTATCTAACAGAATTAAAAAAGAAAATCTGCAACTAAATAAGGTATCATTCTGATATATCAATTTGAGGTTGTTCTTCAAATATTGGAACTCAATTTTTCTTA
>PBWA01000001.1 GCA_002728855.1 Flavobacteriaceae bacterium | reverse complement strand
ACTTGATGAAACAAATGTTGGGCCACTGTCAAGACTAAGAGCGTTGTCATTATTATCTGTCATGGTATCTGCAAGTGATATTCCCGTTAGAGTAACATTCCCTGTATTGACAACGACTATTGTATAGGTTATAATATCTCCAGGATCATTGACCCCGTTGGAATTTACATCAGAAACAGTAGCTGTTTTAGTTGCTTCAATTGATGGGTTTGGTGAGATAATCACCACTGTTGGATCATCTTCTGTATTACCGTCAACATCATTGCCATTGTCACTGGTGTCAGATACGTTGTTGCTCTGTCCTGGGCTACTTGCAATAGCCAAAGCACTATTGATAACACTTGGGGTGCTTGCAGTCTGTGCTGATATTACATACAAAGCAGTATAAGATTGGATCTCACCTGGTTTCATTGTTCCAGGTGCAGATCCCAAAGATCCTCCCAAGCCTTCTACTGAAGGGCCAGTTGTTAAGCTAAGAGATCCTCCATTACCATCGGTTAGTGTATCACTAATGGTTAATCCGGTGAGTGTGAGATTTCCTTTGTTTTCAACTTTTATTGAATAGGTAATAATATCTCCTTGATCATTCTTTCCATTAGAGTTAGTGTCATTAACAGTAGCTGTTTTAGTTACCTCTATCGATGGTGATCCTGTAATGGTTGTCACCGTTGGATCATTAGCCGCTGCAGTGGTTGGATCATCACTTGTGTCTGAGACATTATTACTCTCTCCTGGGCTACTGGCAATAGCTGTTGCAACGTTTGAAACATTTCCACTATCAACGGCTTGCTGCTCAATGATGTAAAATCCAATATAGGTTGCCGTCTCACTTACCTTGAGAGTTCCCTGTGCTGAACCTTGGTTTGATCCTGAAAAATACAATCCATTACTTAGTGAAAGACTATTTCCATTTCCGTCAACAAGTGTATCTGTTACAGTGAGTCCTGAAAGTGTTACATTCCCTTTATTTTGAATCGTTACTGTATATTCAATAATATCTCCCTTTCCATTAGCTCCATCTCCATTGTCAGTTACAGAAGCCGTTTTTAAAACCTCGATTGAGGAGGATTGAGTTAAAGTAACAACTGTTGGATCATTTGCCGCTGCAGTGGTAGGATCATCACTTGTATCTGATACATTTCCGCTTTGACCTGGACTGCTAGAGGTAACTCTTACTGTATTTACAACGCTTCCACTATCAACCGCCTGTTGGTTGATTGTATAAATCGCAGTGTATGTGGAAACACCACTGACTTGAAGGGTGCTGGAAGTTGAACTTGTGGTGGCTGAAACAAATGTTGGTCCACTATCTAAACTAAGTGTACCGCTATTGCCATCAGTAAGCGTGTCAACAAGAGAAACATCAGTAAGGGTTAAATCCCCATTATTTTCAACAGTTATGCTATAAGTGATTCGGTCGCCTAGATCAACAACACCATTTGAATTCAGATCAGTTGTCGATGCTGTTTTTGTGATTATTATCGATGGAGTTGCTGTGATGCTAACAACTGTTTTGTCATCAGTTGTATTTCCATCAGAATCATCACCATTATCACTAACATCACTGACAACTGCAGAGGTTAGTGAACTTACTCCGGAGACCATCACGCTATTGATAACACCTCCGCTATCGACTGTTTGCTGATCAATGATAAATGTTAGGCTATAAACAGACGAACCTCCGACAAGAAGGGTGGTGTTGTTTGATCCACTTGAGGCAGAGACAAAAGATGGGCCAGTTGTTGGAGTAAGCGTATTTGAATTTGCATCGGTTAAAGTATCTGTTATGGTGATTGAGTTAAGAGCAATATTTCCAGTGTTAGATACTGTGATAGTATAGATAATAATATCATTAAGATCTGTTATTCCATTGCCGTTAGTGTCTGAAACAACACTTGTTTTACTCACTTCAATTTCCGGTTCTAAATTAATGACAACAACTGTTGGATCATCTAGTGTATTTCCATCTGTATCGTCTGTATCATCACTAACATCAGAAATTGATGAACCATCAGCTGTATTACTTGCAGTTACTGTAACACTATTTCTTATCTCTCCAGTGAGAGCAGCATCCGAGGCTATAATGTATGATGCAGTATATCTCGCTGTTTCTCCCACTTGAAGGCTCCCCTGGGCAGAGCCCATGCTTGAACTATTTGCCTGATAGGTAGGTCCATTTGTCAAACTAAGCACTACACCATTTGCATCGGTAAGTGTATCAACTAGTGTGATTGTCGCTAAATTTGTGATCCCTGTATTTTCTATAGTAATTACATAATTAATTGTATCTCCCGCACCGGTAATTCCATCCCCATTCCCATCAAATACAGTAGCACTTTTTGTAGCCATGATTGATGCATCTGCAACAAGGGTAACAACTGTTGGATCATTCTCTGTATTTCCATCATTATCGATTCCATCATCACTTCGATCAGTAACATCATCCGTTCCATAGGAGCTGCTAGCTGTGACATCAACATAGTTTATAACACTCTTAGATGCATAAGCTGCTGGTGTAACAGTATAGAAAGCTACATAAGTTGCCATCTCAGCAAGTTTCAGATTCCCTTGCGTAGAACTCTGGGTAGCTGAAGCAAAATAGGGGCCGTCGGTCAGACTTAGGGAAGTGCCATCTCCATCAGTTAATACATCTAAAAGAGTAATGCTGCTTAGTGCTGTATTACCAGTATTTTCAACAGTTATAATGAATTTGACAATATCTCCTGCCTTTGTTTCACCATCTCCATTATCGATTATCTCGTAGGTCTTAGTGGCTTCCACCTTTGCCTCAGCGCTCATAAGTGTGATGGTGGGATCATCTACGGTATTTCCATCTCCATCATCTCCATCATCACTTGTATCGGAAACATTTCCTGTCTGTCCATTGGAGTTTGCAACGACCTTAATGCTGTTTGAAACAAATACTGAAGAGAATGCAGTTTGATTGATGCTAAAGGTAGCCGAATAAATAGCGTGCTCACCAACTTTTAGGGTTCCAATTGGTGAACCAGCACTTGTTGTAACTCTACCCGGCGCAGTGGTGTAGGTAAGTGTCGCTCCAAGTGATGACACAAATGTGTCGATAAAGTTAAGCCCTGTAAGAGTTGTATCACCAGTGTTTGAAACTGTTATTGTATAGGTTATTGTGTCGCCTATATCTGTTTTGCCGTTGCCGTTATTGTCAGTGACCTGATCCTTCTTTTCAATTTCAATTGATGGATTTGAATCAGTATAGGTCTGTGTTAGGTCATCTGTTGTGTTTCCATCCCCATCAATTCCGTCATCACTTGTGTCGGAAACATTATGACTTCCAGCAGTTACTGTAGCGCTATTAAGCACACCATTTCCATCTATTACCTCTTGAGTAATCTTGTAATAGCCATAAAGAGTAACTGTCTCTGCAGCATCTATTGAATCAGCATAATCAGAAACTAGAGTCTGAGCCCTTGTCACAGCGGATGAATAAGTATAAATATATGGCGTTGCACCATTTCCTTTCTCAAGCTGCATTCCCCAAAAATATGCTCCCCCTGAAGGATTTTGAGGAGCAGTGAATCCAATCCTTCCGTTAGTTGCTCCGGAAGAGGTGGTAAATACAATCTGATATCTTTTCCATAACATCGATAGGCTCTGATTTGGAGATTTTACAGAAGCATCATATACTGCCTGAACAGATAATCCCCCCATATTAAAGCCGTCGTGATACATGAATTTAAATGATGTTCCGGATTCTCCCTCAATAGCTTTCGCATAAACCGAAAGAGTATAAGTTGTGTTTGGATCAAAGGTGTAATTCCTATAAACATGTCCTGATGCTCCACTGGCCCTATATCTTCTTGATCTTATCTCGTTATTAGAAGTATTTATTCCATCAACTGAAGGATTAGTGTCATCTAGATAGTTCGCCCCATCAGCCACAATATTGGAGAGCTGAGATGCATTCCTTCCAGAGGATGAATGAAAATAATACGCAATACCATCAGGCATGTTGTTATTTGCTGAATTAAAGTTTATTTGATGAGTGCTCCACCCAGAAGAAAAAGTTGAATACTGCGCATAATTGGTAGACTCTCGAACCGTTGTAATTGAATGAGTAAGAGTATTGGAGAGAGTATCTAAAAGTGTGTCTGTAATGGTAATTGAACTAAGGGTTTTATTTCCTGTGTTTGTGATGCTGAATTTATATTGAATTACATCTCCAAGATTATTTGTTCCACTGCCATCAACATCAATAACCTGCTGTTCTTTAACAAAGTCAATTGAGGAAACTGTTGGAATAGTCACCACTGTTGGATCATCTGCCGCTGGTGTATTTGGATCATCACTAGTATCAGAAACGTTATTGGTAAATCCAGGAGAGCTGGCAAGAACAAAAACGGTATTTGAAACAGATCCAGAATCTGCAGCGCCTTGCTGGATTATGTAGGTAGCTGTATAATAAATTTCCTCTCCAACTTTTATTGAACCTGCTGTTGAGCTTAAAGTCCCTGAAACAAAAGTTGGTCCCGTTGAAAGCGCTAACGAATTTCCTGATCCATCGGTCAGGGTGTCAGATAAAGTAATGCTTGTAAGCGCTAAGTTCCCTGTATTTGAAATTGCTATAGTAAAGGTTATCGTATCTCCAGGGCCAAGAAATCCATCGCCATTATCAGTGGTTACAGATGCAGATTTTGTTACTGCTATTTTTGGATCAGGAGATAAATTAATCTCCGTCGGGTCATCTTCTGTATTTCCATCGCTATCGTCCCCGTCATCACTAGTGTCTGAGGTAACTGCCCCTTGAGGCGTTGTTGCTGAAACTACCACGCTGTTTGCTATAAATGCTGCCCCATCAGAGGTTGAACTAATGGTCGCCGAGGTTACATAAGTAGCCATCTCACCAACTTTTAGTGTTCCCTGCGTTGAGCTTTGTGTTGCAGAGACAAATACCACAGGGCTTAGAGTAGCTTGAATATCATTACCAAAATTATCGGTTATGGTATCCGATACGGTAACCCCAGAGAGAGTAACATTTCCTGTATTTGTTACTGTAATGGTATAATAAATAATGTCTCCCGTATCATTTTCTGAATTACCGTTAACATCAGAGACAGTAGCTGTTTTTACTACGTCAAGTGATGGGGAGGGGGTGATGGTGACCACCGTCGGGTCATCAGTGGTATTGCCATCACCATCGTCGTT
This sequence comes from Flavobacteriaceae bacterium, assembly GCA_002728855.1. Lineage (GTDB taxonomy): Bacteria > Bacteroidota > Bacteroidia > Flavobacteriales > Flavobacteriaceae. Next base: position 61,796 of record PBWA01000001.1, on the reverse strand, counting down.
ATCATCACTAATGTCTGAAACATCATTTGTTCTTCCTGGACTACTTCCTGTGGCAGATACTGTATTAATGACAAAGCCGCTATCCACATCACTTTGAGTAATGGTGTATGAGGTTGTGAAGGAATCCACCTCCCCAGGGTTTATTGTAGTGTCACTAACAGTAAATACTTCATATCCAGAGTTTTCAAGAGGGGTACTTAGTGCACCATTATCCCCATCGATCCAATACCAACCACCACTTGGGTTAGAATAATTTGATGCGCTATGATTTTGCTGAAGTCCCACCCACCAATGTCCATTATAATAACTTGATAACTGAGGTCTTATGGTTGTATTGAGCCATTCCCACTCTTTTAAATCATTAACTACTAGTAAGGTCGCTGAAGCAGTGCTTGCCGTGTTTGCTTTGGCCGTGTCATGACTATAATTAGTGGATGGAGATCTAAAATAGGAGTGCCCATTATATTGCCCAAGGTGAACATAAGTGATGCTATTATGAACAAAACTTGTGGTTAGGTGATCTACTTCGATAACGTAGGGATGACCCCAGCCAAAATAACGTTCATCATGAAAGCCAGCATATCCACTATTAACTGAACTTACCTCCCAGGTGGCGCGATTATAACTTGAACTGCTTTGGGTAGGCTCGTTTGTGTACCAAACTCCTCTTGTCCCATTATTAATTCTATAATTTAGGTTTACTCCTCCTTTCTCTGTTTTTAAATAAGTGATTGATGTGTTTAAAGAAAGAGTATTGCTGTTGCCATCGGTTAGGGTGTCGATAAATGTGTAACTGCTAATGGTTGTGTTTCCAGTATTGGTAACTGCTATGGTATAAACAATAACATCCCCTAAGCCTATCACTCCATCTCCATTATCAGTTATTGAAGCAGTTTTACTCACCTCGATTAGTCTTTGCGTGTCAAGTATTGTTTCAGTAAAATCATCTGTAGTATTTCCATCGGTATCATCCCCATCATCACTTGTATCTGACACGCCATGAGATGCAGCCAGTACATGAATAGTGTTTGAAACTGATCCTGCGTTAAGGTCTTGCTGGGTAATGGTGTAATCAACGCTTAATTCAACTTTCTCACCAGGCTCAATTGTCGGCTTAGCAATTATCGCAGTGGAATGATCAATCCCTTGATTTGGTCCATAGACAGGATACCAATCCACGTTATAATTGCTATCAGCAGGATTGTGGCGCATACCAATCCAAAAATTATTACCAGGAAGATTTTGTGCTGGGTCAACAACATAATCATGTTCTCCCTGAGTGTCTGGAACCCAAAGATGCCCCCCTGCCTGCTGAGCATAACTCTGCGCTTGATCCCATGTGTAAGTACTACCGTTACTGTTATAGAAATAACTATTCCCTTCGTATTGACCTATAAAGGCAAATGAGGGACATCCACTACAGGAGAGAGTATTTACAAGCTGATCTTCAACCTCAACAATGAATCTTTGATTACTATTGGTAGTATACCACTGCCTGTTAGAGCTATGAAGATATACCCAGTCATAGTTACTATTGTTTGAAGGGTAACTACTATTCCAGTTGGTAAATGGGGCTGGGGATCCTAAATATTTACTAGCTGCTTTAACAGTGTTATTGTAGGTATAAATCCAAGTAGTTGCCGCAGCTCCTTTTTCAAGTTGTGCAAGTCCATATATAGCAGACCAGTTATTGTAAATTGGTGGTCTTACAATTATTCTTCCATTTGACCCAGCGCCTGCGCTAGTTGTAAAGGTAATCTTATAACGCCTATACGTCCCGTCAATTAAATAAAGCTCATCAGTTTTTATGGTATGTGTTGAGGTCCAAGACCCAGAACTTCCCGTCTGATAAGCTCCTTGACTCCCATCCCATACCGCTAAATAAAACGGTCTGGAAGCCATGGTTGAATTTGTTGCCTTAGCATAAATTGAAAAGGTATAGGTCGTATTTGGTTCAAAATTGTAATCGCGATAAAAAATACCATACTCTTGATTAGCATAGGCATACATCATTCTGGTCCTTGAGTCCCAATTACTGGTTGTAATCCCATATCCCCTGTTAGGGAATGTGGAAGATACATAGCTCCAACTGACAGTACCATCTTGGTAGTAATATTCAACTCCTGGAGGGTATTGATTATACCACCAAGTTCTATTTGAGTCAGCATAATTCCAGCCATATGCTCCCGGATAAAAATAACCTGAGTAGGTGAGTAAATTAGTTGGCCCTTCTACTTCTTTATTAACCTGTAGAGTTTGAGTGGTTCCATCAGACCTGTGGAAAATATCCGTGAGGGTAAAACTCCCAAGAGAAGTCTGCCCCTTATTTTCAATAGCAACGGTATAGTTTATGATATCGCCAACATCTTTCAGTCCATTTCCATTTTGATCTGTTGTGGTGAATGTTTTTGTAACCTCTATTCCAGACTCATTATCAAGATCTGTTTTTGTTGGATCATCATCCGCTGGCGTTGTTGGGTCATCACTAACTGTGGTTACTGTTCCTGTAATTCCAGAAGGAGTTGTAAAAATACCTGTAACGCTTGCCACGTTAGAAACAAAGTCTCCACCATCCATCGCAGCCTGATTGATCGTAAATGATGCTGTATAGCTAACCACACCCCCTGGAGGCAAGTAGGTTACCCTTGGATCAAAAGTTCCCGAGACAGAGGCTGTAGGGGTGAAAAAAGTATCATAGGTATAAGTTAGGCGCGTAGGAGTAGGATTTTCTTCTACCTGAAAGCCCCAAAATGCAGCACCATGATTAGCGTTGTGCGGAGGTCTTATCCCTACCCTTCCTACTCCAGGAGTTTCACCAGTAGTGATGGTAAAGGAATATCTTTTCCACTTAGTATCAGTCATAAAGAGCCAATCAGATTTCTCAGCCATCTCCCAATTGTAGCGCTCATCGCTATAATTTGTGCCATGTGCGTTATTTGATGTCTCCCACTCCTTTGTGGTATCGCTTGTATTGCCTGTATGAAAAACTAGTTTCCATCTACGATCAGTTTCTGATCCATCACTACTTATGTAGTTGGTACTATGAGTCCTAGCATAAACGGATACTGTATAGCTCGTGTTTGGCTTAAGGTTCTGTCCATTATTAATTATTTGATACATCCATGAAAGCTCATATGTATTGTTTGGATCAGAGCTATGGCTTCTCATTCTTGTATAATAGGTGTAATTATGTGGCGCATCAGCTTGTGAACTAGAGCCATTATCACCAAAATTCCCAGATGTGGTTTGAAATCCTTCTGGCAGATCCACTTCATTTGTCGCAGCTCCAGATATAGCAGCATTATAATAATATGGAACGCCTGCAGCAGGATAATCAGAGCTAGTCCATTGACTAATATAATTACTGTTAGTCGTTATCTGCCAGGGGCTAGTGCTATATTGAACATTATTACTTCTTTTCGCTAGGTTTGTAGTGGCGGTGAAGGTTGTTGTTGTGTTAACGTCGCTAAAGGTTAAATCAACTTTTTGAATCAATCCCCCATCTTCATCTTTTAATAAATCCTCAACATCTAACTTAAGATTAATGTTTCCTGTATTTGTAATTGTTATGGTATATACCAGCTCATCTCCAAGATTGGTGAGTCCATCTAAATTAGTATCTATTATCTGTACTGTTTTCTCGGCTTCCACCTTAGGATTAGAACATCCCACATCATAAGCAGCGTCTCTATAATCTAAATCTCCATCAAGGTCTAAGTCCTGAGGAGTAGTATAACCATCGCTTCCACTAGTTACCGTTCCCGAGGCGTTCTGAGTGACTGGATTAGGTCCTAAGATACCATCTCCATTGGGATCTGTAAATCCAGCTTCATTCACATCAAAACAACCATCCCCATCGGAATCTAATTCAAAAGCATCGATGTTGCCATCACTATCAGAATCTTTTAGGGTGTTGGACTCTGTCGTGTCGTGAGCACCATTATTATCTGCATCCAAAAAGCCTGCGTCATTAACATCAATTCTTCCATCTCCATTTGTGTCTAACGCTTCATTTCCTGATTCAATCACATCAAATATTCCATCATTGTCAGAATCTAAATCTATCCCGTTGGGGACACCATCCCCATCAATGTCAGCAATGCAGGGAGTTACAGAACCCATCAGTATACCATCTAGCTGAATGGAAACATCAACGCCCGGTGCGTAGGGAGAGAATAAGATAGCAATGCTTGTTGTATTCTCGTCGGTTGTAAACGTTACTGTCTGGGCGGTCCACTCACTTGGAGTTTCTGTTAGCTGATCAATTTGCCAATTGGTTTGAAGAGACTGAATCTGAACAAGGGTAGACGCTCCATCGCCATGACTTGCTGTTTGTCTTCCACCATCTTTGTGATAAAAAGTTATTGAGTAGGTTGATGATGGATAAACTTCCTGCTCGACAACGATTCGGTCAAATGTTCCAGAGCCAATAGTACTCTCATCCCAGAATTGTCTGTTGTTGGATCCAACGGCGTTTTGTAACAACTCAATAAAATAGGTCCCTTGTTGAGGGGTCCAGTCCACTCCATTAACAAAGGCTGAGTTCCATACCTCACCATCGCCATTGACAGAGCTAAATGGTGGCGCTGTAATGGACGTAGGCCACTGGGAGTTTTTATTTTCTGAAGGCAATACAGGCCCGCCTGGTTTCCAATAGCTCTCAAAAGATTCGCCATCTAAAACATAAGTCAGACACTTCTCGTCTCGATCTAAAATACCATCGTTATCATCATCAATATCAGTGGTGTCTGGCTTACCGTCATTATCGGTATCTATTCCTAAAAGAACAAAGGTGGGATCTTTCCCCGTATCACCAGCTCCAGTGAGTCCATCATCACTAATGTCTTTCACGTCTTTTTCAGCAGGAACTGGATTTCTTGCTGAGTTTGCCTCAAAGGTAATTGTATTGTATAACCCGCCTGAATCAATCGACTCTTGATCAATATTAAATGTTGTGGTAAATGTAACTGTCCCACCTATCTGAATCGTGCTAGAGGTAGAACTAGTGGTTCCAGAAACAAAAGTCACTGAAGTGGTTAGTGCTTTAATCTTGTTTCGTGCATCTTTTAAGGTATCAACAAAACTCAGATTATTTAAAATATCAGGACCCGTATTTTCAACCGATATAAAGAAATGAACCACGTCTCCAACGCTAATTCCAGAGGCTCCATTATCTGTAATTGAAGCCGTTTTTGTCACCTCCATCGCAGGTAATTCTCCAATGTAGGCAAGGGTAGGATCATCCACGGTATTCCCATCAGTATCGTCTCCATCATCACTGACGTCTTGAGTTAAAATAACTGGATTCCCCTCAGGATAGTGATAACTAATTGCAGTTACAGTATTTTTAATCCCTCCACTGGCAACATCTGCTGCCTTGATGGTATAACTTGTCGTATAGGTTGCTGTTTCATCGGAAATTAGCTGCCCCTCAATAGAACCTGCAGATGAAGAAACCCAATCTGGCGGAACAATTGTTGGAGTAACTGTGTTTGAGTCAAAATCCGTAAAGGTGTCATTTAAGTATATTGACCTTAGAGTAATATTTCCTGTATTTTGAACAGTTATGGTATAGGTGAGTGTATCACCAACTGAAATTAAACTATTGCCATCGGCATCATTATTTACATAGGTTTTTGTTACCTCAAGGGAAGGACTCGCTGTAATTAAAACATCTGTAGTATCATCTGTAGTATTTCCATCAGTATCATCTCCATCATCACTCACATCATCAGTAAACTTAGTAGCGTTTAAATTACTTGCTACAACTAGTAAACTATTTTTCACTCCCCCATTATCAAGTGCAGATTGCGAAATAACATATGTTGCCGAATAGGTTTTGGACTGCCCAGGAGATAAGTTTTCAGGATCAGAGGTGCTAAGCGATGTGGTTAATGACAGAGCATTGCCCTTCGCATCAGTTAAAGTATCAGTTAAGTTAAACCCTTTAAGTGTTTGAACGCCTGTATTGGTGATGGTAATCGTATACACAATTGTGTCTCCTAATCCCGTTTCACCATCCCCATTATTATCTGTCACAGTTGCCGTTTTAGTAACATCAATTGAAGGGTCAGCTGTTATCGCAAAATCTACTGAATTTGATGTGTCACTAACCGTTGTTGTTGATCCTGCTCCTGCGGGGGCAACTGCAGTAACAAAAGCAGTATTTCGAACACCATTTTCATCCACTGCTGCTTGATTTACAAGATAACCTGCCGTATAAGTAGCAGCCTCGCCAACCAATAAAACATCCGAGTTAGAACCCTTTGTTGCGCTAACAAAAGTTAGTGAATTGGTTAGAGTAACATTTGTTCCAGCAGCTAATCCAATTAGAGAATCAGAGACAACAACCGATGATAAGTCAACATTTCCAGTATTTGTAATGGTTATTGTATAGGTGATGTTATCACCAGCATCGTTGACTGAGTCTCCATCATCTGCTATGGTTTGTGATTTTGTTATGGAAATTCCAGGAACTGCAACAATTCCATCAACTGTTGGATCATCAAATAACTCACCATCAGCACTGATTCCATCATCACTGATGTCACTAACGTATGAGCCATTAGGCGTTACTGCTGTTACAGAAACCTGGTTAGAAACTCCCCCTGCATTAACTATTGCCTGAGTAACAATGTATGTCGCAGTAAAAATCGCTGCCTCACCTGGCTTAATAATTCCAAAAGGAGATCCAGCAGTTGCCGAAGAAAAGTTCGGCCCAGTACTTAAACTTGGTGTATTAGTGCCGCTCAATGACAAGAAGGTGTCACTTAAAACAAAGGTCCCACTAGGCGCTCCTGCCTGACCAAGGGTAACGTTTCCAGTATTTGAAATTGTAATAGTATAATTGATTTGATCTCCAAGTGATAAGGTCGTGCTACTGTCATTATCTGTGAAAGTAGAGATTTTTGTCGCTACGATCCCTGGCTCTGGTGGAATAGGAACAGGAGTTGGATTATTAAATCCATTTGAGTTATTCCCATCATCACTCTCATCTGTTATTAGAGTATTTGCAGGATCCCTTCCCGAGGCGGTGACCGCATTGTTAAAGCCACCATAATCTACTGCCGCCTGATTTACCGTAAAGGTTGCAGTGTAGGTGGCTATTTCTCCTACTAGTAGCCCTCCCGCAGGTGTTCCCTCTGTAGAGCTCTGGAATGTTGGTCCACTATCAAGATTTAAGATTTGTCCTGCTGCACCTGATAACTGATCCACCAATGCAATACTGGTGAGACTAACATTACCTGTATTCTCAACTGTAATGGTATAAAATGCTACATCACCAACCTGCGTTTTGGCAGGATCCGCTCTGGTGACATTTACTGTTTTGATCACGTTTAGCTTCCCCTGGTAATTTAGATAAACCTCCGTGTCATCATTTGAAGTATTTCCATCAAAATCATCGCCATCATCACTTCTATCAGAAACAGCAGTTGAGCCTGAATCAACACCAACGCCGTTTGCAATCACTGAATTCACTACTTTAGTACTACTTACATCAGCACCATCAACTGTATAGGTAGCAGTATAGGTGGCAATTTCACCTGCTCGAAGAGTTCCAGAAGATGATCCCATAGAAGCACTGACAAAAGTTGGCCCTGAGTCAAGCGAGAGCACAGTATTAGCCCCATTTTTAAATGTATCACTAAGGGTGAGACTGTTGACTGTAATGTTTCCAAGATTTTCCACTGTAATAGTCCAGGAAGTAGTATCACCAACCCCTGGTAGGCCATCTCCATTATCAATTAGAGTTCCTATTTTCACTACGTCAAGGCCTGTTTGAACAGTCAGTGCAGTTATGGTAGAATCATCGGTTGTATTTCCGTCATTATCAATGCCATCATCACTCACATCACTCACATCATTTGTGTTTCCTGGACTACTTCCCGTTGCAGTCAAAGAGTTAGAAATTAATGCCGTTTCTACGTCTGAAGCTTTAATTGTATAGGAGGCCACGTGGGTATTTACTCCTCCGGCTGGCAAAGGGTTAGAAACAGATATATTTTGAATAAGGTTGTTGTCATAATTTAAACTCGCCCCATTTCCATTGACAAGGTTATCGGTTAAACTAATGTTATAAATTTCAATCTGACCACTATTTCGCACCGTTATGTCATACCTTATAATATCCCCAGCACCTATTTCTCCATCCCCATTATCAACTACAGTTGCTCGCTTGGTAACATCAAGTGATTTTGTGATGCTCACATTAGTCTCGGTTGGATCATCAGCTGTGTTTCCATCATCATTAATTCCATCATCACTGGTATCTGATACGTTATTGCTCTGCCCTGGACTATTAGCGATAACTGTTAAAGAGTTAGATACTGCTCCTGAGTTTGCAGCAGCTGCTGATATTTGATAGGTTGCATTGTAAGTTTCTATTTCTCCAACTAAAAGAGTCCTGGCAGTAGAAGTAGCTGAACCTGAGTAATTAGCTGAAACATATGTTGGTCCACTGGTTAGAGAGAGTGAATTTCCATTTCCATCTTTAAAATTCTCCACAAAAGTTATACTACTGATTGTAATATTTCCAAGATTAGCAACTGTGATGGTATAATTTATGATGTCTCCAACATCATTACTTCCATTGTTGTTGACATCATTAACAACAGCAATTTTTGTTACTTCAATGGTTTTAATTTGAGTCAACTCGGTCTCAGCACAATCATTTGTGGTGTTGCCATCAGTGTCATCATTATCATCTGCACGGTCAGTTACAAGAGCGTTTGTGGAAAGCACTCTTGCCGTTACATCCAAACAGTTTTCTAAAATCCCACTGTCAATTGACTGCTGGTCAAGAGTATATCTTCCAATGTACTGAATAGTTTCCCCAACAAGCAAAGTGCCAGATGTTGTTCCATTTCCAATTCCACTATCAACCATACTGCCTTGATCCGAATTTTGGAAAATCGGACCTGGCGGTGTAAAAGGAGCCGTGTAGGCAAGGGGCCTACCTCCTCCATCTTCAAGCGTGTCATCAGGAGTAATTAAATTTAGCGTTTGATAACCATCGTTAGTAATTTTAATGATGTAGATGATCTGATCACCAACGCTCATAACACCATCAGAATCTAGGTCATTATGATTTTGAAAACTTTTAATCGCATCCATCGATGCAATTGCATCCCCTGCAGTAATTACATTTGGATCGTTTGATGTATTCCCGTCAATATCACTTCCATCATCACTAGTGTCAGAAACATTATTGGTCTGACCTGGACTGCTTGCCAAAGCATTAAAGTTCATTAAAATTCCACCATAACCGATACTTGTTGCATCAAAGGTGTAACTAACAATATAAGTAGCTGTTTCACCAACCGCTAAAGAACCACTTGCTGATGAAGCATCTGCTGAAACAAAAGTTATTGTACTGGAAAGACTTAAAGGGGCAGCATTAATCCCGGTAAATGATGGAGTTAGGCTGATATTATTTAGTGATATATTACCGGTGTTTTTGACTCTAATGGTGAACAAGGTTAGGTCCGTGGCACTAACTACATTATTCCCATCTGTATCGGTTAGATCAGAAAATACAGTTACTTCAATTTCCGGCTGCTGACTGTATAAAACAGAAAAACTTGAGAACATCAAAAGCATGATGCCAATGAGCTGTCTCAGAGAAAAATATTTTATGTAGCCTTTACTAATCATTCTAAACAATAACCATTAAATCTTAATTATGTAATTGGTTAAACTATCGCTTGATTTTAGACCCAGCTTTTTTCTTAATCTATACCGTTTATTCTCCACCGTTCTAAGCTTTTGATTTGTCAAAACACATATTTCATTTGTGTTGAAATTCATTTTTAAAAACAAACAAATCTTAAGCTCTGAGGGGGTTAAATCCGGATGCAGGGAAAGTAACTTCTTGTTAAAATCCGGGTAAGCAAGTATAAATTTTTCTTGAAAACTGTTTTTGAGCAAGCGAGTTTTTTTTTTACACACTCCAAAATGAGGTGAAAAAAAGAAAAAAGTTTGACGTCTATTTACTGATTATAAAAATAACTCCTTTTACAATTTCTTTTATCAACAAATATCTATATTTAATTAACATACAATGTTAATAAATAATAACGATTGAATGAATTTTATAAAAAATTTTATGAAGTAGTAATAAAGTATTAAAAAAGAGTTTATATAGAGTTAAAAAAGAGTTTTGATTAAAATGCAGTAGTGATACAGTAGTAAAAAAGAACTTAAAATGTATTTTATTTGAGTTTGTGTTGATAATTAAATGTCTTTTTTTAAGAAAAAAAAGGCATTTGAGTAGGTAGATAAATCTGCAAAAGAATATTAAATGATTAAATAGCCATAAAATAAAATTGTAAATTTGAGAACTAATCATAAAATTTAACGATGAAAAAATTAATAGCGCTATTTGCAATCACTGGGTTAATTTTCACTTCTTGCAATAATATGCAAACAAATAATCCAGCATCTGGACCTTCAGATGAAGACAGAAGGACTTTTAGAGAACAAATAAAAACTCATAATACATTTCGAAAAGCTTTTAAAGAAGAAAATATTGAAATGCTAATGAGCACTATGGCGGATTCAGTTAAATGGAGTCCTGCTTGGTACAATGGAAATAAACTTTTAGGTTATGATGATCTGAAAGGTCAACTGCAGCAATATTTTGATCAATTTGATGATGTTACTTTTGCAGAAGGCGAAGGATTACTTAATCCTAATGCTCCAGCATATTGGGCAGGATCACATTTTTCCTCTGGTGAGAATATGGCTACAACTAGTCCAGTTCAAATGAGAATTTATGGAACCTGGTCAGGGATTCACACTGAATCAGGAGCTAAAGTTTATAATAAATACTATGGCCTTTTTGGATTTAATTCTGATGGCAAAATAGCTGGTATCTCTGATTGGATGGATATTAGTGGAATGCAGGCTCAAATTGAAAATCACATAGCAAGTAAGTAGAATAAATTAAATTCTATTCTCAAAACCCTAGCTAATCTTTAGTTGGGGTTTTTTCATTTTTATTAAAGTCATGACTGTTTTGAAGTTTGTCTCATCAGCCCTTCTTGTGCAGTTGAAGCAACTAAAACACCATCCTTATTAAAAATAGATCCTCTTGAAAATCCCCTGGAGTTTGAAGCACTAGGGCTCTGCATTGAGTATAAGTGCCAATCCTCCATTTTAAAATCGCGATGAAACCAAATGGCATGATCAATACTAGCAAAAAAAGTTTTTGATTTACTTAACTTTTTCCTGTGTGGCAAAGAAGCTGTTCTTAAGAGCCAAAAATCTGAAATATATGCTAAAAGTTGATGCTGAAGATCCATTCCAAATTCTGTTTTTTCTCTTGATCGAAACCAAAAATTGCTCTCCGGGGGTGAGTCAACCTCCTTAATTAGATTTAGTTTTTCAACGGGTCTGAATTCAATCGCCTCAGGTTTGACTTTTTTAAATTTATTGTATCGATCAGGATCTATCTGTTGTAATTCCTCTAATTGTTCAAGATCACTAATTAACTTTTGAGGAGGGATTAGATTTGGCATTGGCACTTGATGCTCAACCCCTTTTTGTTTGAGTTGAAAGGATGCTGACATGTTAAATATTGCTCTACCTCTTTGAAAAGCTACAACCCTTCTTGTGGTAAAACTATTACCGTTTCTGATAATATCAACCTCATAGGTGATTGGAATCTCTAAATTGCCTCCCAGAATAAAATATCCATGCATAGAATTTGCAAACCTGTCTTTGGGAACGGTTCTATATGCCGCATTCAGTGCTTGAGCGAGAACTTGACCTCCAAAAACTCTTCCCCATGGAGTCTGATAATTTTGTCCCTCAAATCGATTTTCATCAACTTTTTTTAAATTAAATATTTCAATTAATTCATTTAATGTCTTCATATTAAAAACAAAGGTCAAAAGGATTAATGGTTTTGACAAATATTTTTTAACTTTTACAACAATCATTATGTTTTAATTAATGGAAAAAGTCTATTTATTACTACTTGTTTGCTTGGTATACTGCTCGAAAACTTTGAAGAATCAGTTAAAACCAGTTTCTGTTAAAGATTTTAAAGAATTTGTTGATGCAACTGGATATCAAACGGATGCAGAGAAATACGGCTGGTCTATTGTTCAGGTAGATGTTTTTGACTTTGAAATCGTTAATGGCGCAAACTGGTTAAAACCTGATGGAATAAACACTTCTTTGGATAGTCTGCCAGTTACTCAAGTTAGTTACAAAGATGCTATTGAATATTGTAAATGGGCTGGGGTAAGTCTTCCAACTTATGAAAAATACTGGGAAATTGTAAAAAATGATAAAAGACCAATCGTATCAGACAACAAATCACCCATATCATCTGTTGAAAAGGTAAACATTGTAGGAAATGTATGGGATTTAACTCAAACAATAAATTTTGATAAAGTGAGATTGGCTGGTGGATCATTGTTTTGCTCAAGAGAAACATGCCATGGGACTCAAAAAGACAGAGAGCTTTATGTTGACAAGGAAACTGGAAATATACATATTGGTTTCAGTGTTTTGACACAATAAAATCAATCTTCAACAGCATTGGAAAACCCAGGTTCTCTCCTATTTTCCCCTATTCTTCCAGTCAGATTATCACCCAGATCTTTTCTTGCCTTCTCAACTAATTTTTCCAATTCAGAAACAATATTTGGATACAACTCTTTCACATCGTATTCTTCTCCAGGATCTCTTCGAAGGTCATATAAAGAATATTCTACTTGGATTTGAGAATAGGGACCTGGATATCCATTATCACCAGGTAAAACATTTTTATAAGATCTGCTTTTATGAGGAAGGACAAGCTTCCAATTATCTTTCCTTACAGCTTCCAAATTATTATCCCCATAATAAAAATACAAATGATCTCTTGGACTAGATTCTTTATCTCCTTTTAAAATAGATGTAATGTCAATTCCATCAATTAAATGCTTTGGCAGCTCTGCAGAAACTAAATTAGCAATGGTTGGGAAAAGATCAATTGTAGATGCCATTTGATTTGATAGACTCCCTAAAGGAATCATATCAGGCCACTTCATTATAGTTGGGACTCTTTGTCCACCTTCAAAACTAGTCCCTTTACCTTCTCTTAATCCACCAGTTGATCCAGCATGATTCCCATAATTTAACCAAGGTCCATTATCGCTAGAGAAAATAATTAGTGTATTGTTTTCAATATTATTTTTTTCTAATGCTTTAACAATTTCACCAACAGACCAATCTATCTCCATCATAAGGTCTCCATACAAACCTTGCCTGCTTTTCCCTTTAAACTTATCTGAAACAGCAATTGGAACATGAGGCATTGGATGGGGTATGTACAAAAAAAATGGATTGCCATTATTTTTATTGATAAACTTTACAGATTCTTCTGTTATCAATGTTGTTAATTTTGCTTGATCATTTAAATCTCTAATTTCATCAATCTTTTCAAAATCTTTAATCAAAGGAAGCTGAGGATATGCTTTTTTCTTCCAATTAGATTCATCTTTAATCTGATTTCCATCATAATCAACTGGCCACATATCATTTGAATATGGTATTCCAAGATAATTGTCAAATCCGTGATTAAGAGGGAGGAATTTTTCTTGATGCCCTAAATGCCATTTGCCAAAAATTGCGGTAGTATAACCTTTCTCCTTGAGCATTTCAGCAATGGTGACTTCATTTTCATTTAAACCTACTTTTGATTGGGGAAATAAAGCCCCTTTTATTCCTATTCTATTGGGATAACAACCAGTTAACAGAGCAGCCCTTGAGGCGCTACAAACCGCCTGGGCAGAGTAAAAATTCGTGAAAGTCATTCCTTGGTTTGCTAGTTTTTCAAGGTTAGGTGTTTGATAATCTATCGCTCCAAAATTTAATATATCACCAAAGCCTAAATCATCCATAAAAATGATCACTATGTTTGGATTTTGACCTTGAATATTAGATTTAGAGTTATTAAAATTGCCACAATAACAAAAAATAAAAGAAGAAATAACCAATACAATTTTTTTCATCAAGGGTTTTTATATTGAACTCAAGATACAAAATAAGAATATAAAAAAAGCTCCCCATTCAAATGGAAAGCTTCTCATTAGTTGCTATCTAGTCTATACTAGATTACAACACACAACTTCTTAAAAAATGTCTTGAAGTGAAAGACATTATAATGATAACGCAAATTTAATAAATCTATTGTTAAAAACTATTCCACCCATTCTGCAAGAAAAATATTTGTATCTCTTGTGCCGCCATTGTTTCGATTAGAGGAAAAAAGTAATTTTTTGCCGTCATTTGAAAAAACAGGGAAAGAGTCAAAAGTTTCACCATAAGTAATTCTTTTTAGATTTTTACCATCGATATCAATCATATAAATGTTGAATGGAAAACCCATTACTGCTTCATAATTCGATGAAAAAAGTATTTTTTCGCCCGATGGGTGAAAAAATGGACTCCAATTAGCGTTTCCAAGAAAAGTGAGTTGTTTTAAATTTTTACCATCCGAATCACAAATGAATATTTCCATCTCTGTTGGTTGAACTAATCCTTCATTTAAAAGAGATTTATACTCTTTTATTTCCTCTTCACTTTTAGGTCTTGAAGCTCTGAAAATTATTTTACTTCCATCAGGTGAGAAAAAAGCTCCTCCATCATAACCTAATTCATTAGTAATTTGTTTCACATCAGATCCATCAATGTTCATGGTAAATAATTCTAAATCACCTGTTCTTGCTGATGTAAAAACAATCTTATCTCCAAGCGGAGAAACTGTTGCTTCAGCATCATACCCATTTTCGCTTGTTAGTTGTTTGATTATTTTACCGTTTAAATCTGCCATAAAAATATCATAAGTACCATATACAGGCCAAACGTACTTTCCTTCCCTTCGAAGAGGAGTTTCAGGACAGTTTTCATCATCTAAATGAGTAGATGCATATATGATATGTTTATTATCAGGTAAAAAATAAGAACATGTTGTTCTTCCTTTCCCTGTACTAACCATTTTTGGAATATTAGAATCAAAAGTTTCATTTTTATTCATTATAAACATCTGATCGCAATTCACATCCCAATTCTTATTGCTAGACTGAAAAATTATTTGCTTATCGTCAAAGCTCCAATATGCTTCTGCATTATCGCCTCCAAAGGTGATTTGTTTGATTGATTTAAAGTTTACTTCTTCAGGATAAATTAATTTATCTTTTTCTTCTTGCTTACAAGAGAAAATTAAAAAAACAATTAGCAAAATAACTCGATGTTTCATTAAGATAATTTTATTTTTGTGCAAAATAAAATAAAAAAAAGATGAAACTCATATTTAAAATTTTCTTTTTCAGTTTAATAATAGCGTCGTGTAGTAAAAAATATTCATACGTAAATATGATAAAAGCAGATGTAGAATATTTATCAAGTGATAGCCTACAAGGTAGAGAAACAGGATCAAAAGGTGAAAAAATAGCCGCAAAATATATAGCTGAAAGATTCAAACAAATGAATTTGGTTCCTAAAGGAGAAGAAAATTTTTTTCAAGATTTCAACTTTAAACCCGCGAAAAATCCACATGAACAAGTTTCATTTTCAAACACTAAAGAAAATGATGTTATAACAGCAAGAAACGTTATAGGTTTCATAGACAACAATTCTGATAAAACTGTTGTATTTGGAGCTCACTATGATCACTTAGGATATGGGTCTAATAGTTCACTATATAGAGGAGAAGTAGAAAAAATACATAATGGAGCAGATGATAATGCAAGTGGAGTGGCTCTAATGTTAGATTTAGCAGGAAAACTTAAATCAATTGCTTCACAAAACAATTATTTATTTGTTGCTTTCTCTGGGGAAGAAATGGGCCTTTTAGGATCGAATTATTTTGTGAAAAATCCCACTACATCGATTGAATCTATTAACTACATGATAAACATGGATATGGTCGGACGATTAAAAGAAGATAAATCACTTGCGATTTATGGAGTGGGAACTTCACCTATCTTTAAGCAAACGTTAAAGTCAAATAATGAGGTTTTTTCAATTATTGAAAATGAGTCAGGAATGGGACCCTCTGACCACACCTCCTTTTATCTAGCAGATATACCTGTTCTTCATTTCTTTACTGGACAACATTCCGATTATCACAAACCTAGTGATGACTTTGAAAAAATCAACTATAAAGGCATAGAACTTCTCTCCAATTATATCATAAACATTGTCAAAGATTTAAATGACAACGGGAAATTACCTTTTCGAGCAACAAAAAATGAAAGTCAAGCTGTTCCTAGATTTAAAGTTTCTCTAGGTGTTATGCCCGACTATTTATTTGATGGTGAAGGAATGAAAATTGATGGGATAAGTGCTGATAAACCTGCACAAAAAGCAGGTATTTTAAAAGGTGACATAGTAATCAAATTAGGTGGTGAAAATGTAATTGATATGATGTCCTACATGAAAGCTTTATCAAAGTTTAAGTCAGGTGAGTCAACTTTGGTAACAATTAAACGCGGGGAAAAAAAAATAGAAAAAGAAATTGTTTTTTAGTGTCATTAAAAAAATAAATTGATATATAAATTAAATTTATCTTATTTTTATTTAGAATAATTAAAAATAAGGTTACTTTTGTCCTTTAAAATGAGAAAAATTTTTTTTCTTTTCCCTTTCTACATAAGCATGTTAGGACAAGAAACTTTAAAAGACACAATACAACCAAAAAGGCAAAATCTTGAAGAGGTTATCATAAGTGCTACAAGAAATGTAAGACAATTTTCCTCAATCCCATTGCCCGCTATTTTAATTGGTGAGGAGGAAATTAAAAACTCTGGGGCAACTAAACTGATTGAAATATTAGTTGAGCAAGCCGGAATAATATCAGTTCCTGATTTTACTGTTGGTGGAGAAGAAGGAATACAAATACAAGGTATTAGCTCAGACTATATAACTATTTTAATTGATGGTGTTCCCCTAATTGGTAGAAACTCTGGCAATTTTGATCTTAGCAGAATTGCTGTAAACAATATTAAACAGATAGAAGTTGTAAAAGGACCTTCATCAAGTCTTTTTGGCTCAGATGCATTAGGCGGAATCATAAACATAGTAACAAACGAAACTTTACCAAATAAACTTTCAGGAGAAATTTCACATCAACAAGGTTCTTTTGGGCTAGCAGATAGTAATCTATCCTTTGCAAAGAAGAACAAAAAATTTGGTTACTCTGTTTTTTTAAATAGGTATTCAACTAATGGTTATGACCTTTCTTCAGAACTCCCTGGAAAAACAGTTGATCCCTACATAAACTTAACATTTCAACCGAAATTTTTATATGATTTTTCAGAAGAAATTAAGTTTACTCAATCTTTCAGATATTTCTACCAAAATCAAAACATTTATAATGGAGATTCAGAAGAAAAGGACTTTTACTCTCATTCGCTTATTAATCATAAAGTATCTGAAAATTGGAAAATAAAATATGAATTATATACTACTCAATATAATTCTTTTCAAGAATTAAATTTCTCTGATAATCCAAACGCATCTCAAAAAACTACTTTTGATCAAAAGCTTTTCAAACCTGAAATTAGAATAAACTATAATCCAATAGCAGAAAAAAATCTAATGATTGGTTTTGGTGGTAATCTAGAATCCCTAGATCGAAATCTATTTAAAGAAAAAGTAAAATTTAATTCTAACTATGGATTTATTCAATATGATTTTTACCCCTCTAAGAAATTAAACACAATTGTGGGGGTAAGATATGACCAACACAGTGAATATGCTTCTCAATTGAGTCCAAAAGTTTCATTTAAATATTTCATAAAAGATAATTTTTCAATTAAAGGTTCTGTAGGGTCAGGTTTCAAAGCTCCTGATTTTAGACAACTTTACCTTGATTATACAAATTCAACCGTAGGGTATACAGTTTTAGGAAAAACAGTTGAAAAACAGGGCGTTGATCTTTTAAATCAAAATAATCAGTTACTTAACCTTTATATTCCCATAAATGAATTAGGCGGTGTTCTTAATGCAGAGTCATCAACTGGTTACAACTTTGCTGTTTCATATAAAAAAAATTCGTTTTTTACTGAAATCAACCTTTTTAGAAATGATATTAAAAATCTAATAGACACTAGGATTTTAGCAAGAAAAATTAACGGTCAAAATGTTTTTGGGTATCAAAATCTAAATAGCATATTTACTCAAGGAATTGAAATAAATTCTAATTACAAGGGATTTGATAAAGTAACATTCTCTTTTGCCTATCAACTTTTATATTCATATGATAAGGACAAGTTATCACTTATCTCTAAGGGAGAAGTATACTCAAGAGATCCTGAAACACTCTCAAGTTTTTTAATTGGAAAACAAGATTACTTTGGGCTTCCCAATAGATCAAGACATAGTAGTTCAATTAAAATTTCCTACAATTCTTCAGACGATAAAACAAAAATAAATCTAAGAGTTAATTATCGAAGTAAATATGCAATGTATGACACTAATGGAAATGATTTGATAGATAATTTTGACTCTTCTTTTGTGAATGGATATTCATTAGTTAACACATCCTTTACTCAAAATTTATCAACTAAATTAAGTCTTCAGTTAGGCTCAAGAAATATATTTAATTATAAGAATCCAACAAATATTCCAAGTCTTAGCGGAAGACAATTATATATTAACTTAAACTATAACTATTAAATAATTCATACCATGAAACAATCAATATTTTTAAACTTTTTTTACTTTATGTCTGCAGCATTTTTTATTGTTAGCTGTAGTAAAGAAGAAAATACCACAACCTTAATTAATCTAAGTAAAACTTATGAAGATCTTTACGCTCCTCAAGGCGGAGGACGAGGAGAGCCTATTTCAGGTGAATTTACCAAATTTGATCTTTCAACAGGTCATATAACAGCTGATCCTGAAGGATGGGATATCGCCTTTAGAGGCACTGCAATAGCAATAAATGGGGGCTCTCCAACTGGCACATTAGATGAACCTCCGAGAAATGGAAATGGTGGCGCAACATTTGTTTCTGGAACATTTGAATCTGTAACGGTAGCTCCTTCAAATTTTTCAGAGGACAGCTCTGAAGGTTTTGCTATACCAGGCGGGAGTGGTAATGGATGGTATAATTACAATCCTCAAATGAGAATGATAACCCCTATTCCTGGAAAAATATTAGTCGTTAGAACAAGAGATGGGAAATATGCAAAAATTGAAATTTTAAGTTATTATAGAGGGGCTCCTGCAAATCCTAATCCAATGGCAGATGCTTCTCGCTATTATACATTTAGATTTTTATATAATCCAAATGAAGGAAGCAGTAGCTTAGAATAAAAAAATGGCTTTCTAAATCTTTGGGCTTTGACTACCATAAACCAAAAGTTTAAGAAAAATAGAAAGCCTTTTTTATATTCTAATTATTACAATATTTCCTTTAAATAATAGTCCTTTTTTTCTATATTGTGTTATAAACTTTAAAACTAATAGAATGAGTACAACAAAAGGAACGTCTAACGTTCCACTAATCATGGGAATAATTGGCGCCGCTTTAGGTGTCCCTAATGTTTTTTGTGCTGGTCTTTGTGGCGCAGGCGCAGGGGCAATGGCTGATTTAGCTGCTGCAGCAGATGGAGATACAATAGATGTGGAGGCTCTAGAAATGGCCTCAACTGCTGCTGCCGGTACAGGAAGTATGTGGATTGCTGGTGGAGCTGCTTTAATCGGACTAATTGCTGGAATCCTTGGTAAATCAAAACCTACTATTTCAGGAATTGGAATGCTAGTAGCAATGGCTATGGTGGGATCAACTGGTATATTAGGAAATATGCTTGCCCTATTAATAGCCATCCTATATCTAATTGGTGGAATAATAGCTTTTACACAAAAGAAAGAAGCTGCTTCATAAGTTTTGTGTTTTGTACAGAACTTTTGAACTATTTGATTTTGGATTAATTTCAACCTACAATCTTATGATTGGGGTTGGAATTTTTTTTGGTTTTTTACTAATAGAAAAAAGCGTTTCTAGAGAAATCAAATTTAAAGATCACTATAAACTGCATATAACTCTTTTTCTATCCTTCATTTTTGGATTTATTGGTTCCAGAATATTTGACATCATTTTTTTTGAGAAAGAATTAAATTTTTTGAATTTCTTAACTGGAAGTTCTACATTCATAGGAGGTTTAATTTTTTCAGTCTTATTTATAATCCTCTTCACTTCTATAGTTAAATTAAAAACAACACTAGTTCTAGAATTATTGGTGCCCTTTTTAATTGTTGCACACTTTTTTGGAAGAATAGGATGCTTCCTTGGTGGATGTTGCTATGGTAAACCAACGGATAGTTTTCTGGGAGTAAAATATCCTGAAGACTCGTTCCCTTATCAAGTTGATCCTGAAATTGTTGACATGCATCTTCATCCAACACAGCTCTACGAATCATTTGCACTACTAGTAATCTATTTTATTTTAAAGAATAAACCCAATAAAGTTTCTTCCTATCTAATCCTATATGGAGTAGTAAGATTCATTATTGAATTTTTCAGAAATGATCCCAGAGGAAGTTTTTTAACAGATTTTTTTAGCCCCTCTCAGGAGCTGAGTCTATTATTTATAATTACTGGATTTCTATACTTTAAGTTTCTAGAGAATAAAAGAACTACTTATCCTTTGTGATCTTTTATATTTGAATTCCCAAAAATCAAAAATAAATCTAATGCTAATCCAATAATGGCAATAATCCAATATATAGTAGCATTTTCACTAAAATAAAGACCAAGAAAATCAATTATAATATAGAACGCAAAAACTTCTTTCACCCTTCCAGGAAAGAATCTCACCTGCAAAGCAGATAGTCTTTTATAAACAGTGGCCAAAATAAACCAAAGTCCTGGAAGAAACGCAAGAAAAAGTATTATAATGTTTCCAGTGGTAAATGTCCCTGTTACAAGTTCTAAAGCAAGTGCTGGATCATTTTCTATTGCAGAAACTGAAGATGGATCCATGACATCAATTCCAGAGGACATTATTTCTTTGCCCACCAAAAAAAAGAACAAAATCATTACAGGAATAAGTAAGACAATAAAAAAAAGAAGTCTTAAAAAATAATTAACACCACTTATTGTCTCGTTGAATTGAAAGTATTTTCTCATGATTAAAAAATTTCGCCAAATTTAATGAATAAAAACTTTTTTCACCTCTTAATCTAAATTAAAATAGAGGCAAACACTAAAAGTTAGCAAAATAGACAAAGGAATTAGTCTATAAACTTTTATTAAGACCAAGAAAAACACAAAAGCCCTTCAGCTGCAAAACTTGGATTAGGACACTTATTTGTTTCAAATTTTTTACAATTATAACAATTAGATGATTTTGAAATTGATCTTTTAAGAGAATGATCAGAACAAACATTATCTAAATCAACATCCACATCGTGTTTACCACATCTAAAAGAATCCTTTAAATTCTCACAATTGATACAAACGGAACCTGATTCTAAACCCATAACTATAAATTTTAAACAAAATTAGCTCAACATGTGTTTAGAAACAATTTAAATTAGCTAATGAAGAAATCTACTCAAAAAAGTTTCTGCACATAGAGTCAAAATAAATAAGATCTTCTTTCTTATAATCTAAGCAAACTCTTTGTTCAACTTTTAATGGTTTGGAAGAAAAGAAATAACAGGTTTCTCCATTATGCGAAGCCATTATTTTATATTCTTTCCCCTGGAAAAAACATTTTTTAACTATAACTTCAAACTTTGATTTTTCAACAACTTTAAAATTTTCAGGCCTTAAATAATAAATGTCATCATTAGTTGAAATTTTATTTAAATCCCCGAGAATTTTTGCACAATAACAATTTACTGGTTCACAATACATATTCACAGGATCATCGTATTGCTGTAAAATACCAGCTTTAAATATTAGTATTCGATCAGCTATGTTAAGAGCATCATTAACATCGTGGGTGACAAGTATTGTTGTCGTTTTTGTTTCCTTTATAATTCTATAAATTTCTTCTCTCATAGAACTTTTAATTTCTGAATCTAAATTGCTGAAAGGCTCATCCAGTAATAAAAGATCTGGTTCTCTTATAAGTGCTCTTGCCAGACATGCCCTTTGTTGTTCACCTCCTGATAATTCATGGGGAAACCTTTTAACTAAATTTTCTAATCCAGAAAGATTAAGTATGTAATCAAACTTTTTAAGATACTTTTTGTCAATATTAAACAAAATATTATCCTTTAGATTAAGGTGGGGAAATAAAGGATAGTCTTGAAAAACAAAACCAATATTTCTATCCTGCGGTTTTACAAATTGGTTGTTATCGTTAAGAATTCTTTTATTAAGTTTAACAGATCCCGAGTTAATATTTTCTAATCCTGCAAGGCACTTTAAAAATGTTGTTTTACCAGATCCACTCTCTCCCAAAAATGAGATTATTTCACCCTGGTTTACAGAAAAATTTAATTTTTTTATAACCAAATTTTCTTTGTTGTAAAATTTAACAAGATCATTAACTTCCAGATACATAAAAATTCTCTTTAGTTAGGCCAACTTTTACTGATAGTTTTTTTCAAAAGTATTAACAAAATTGATCCGATCACAATAATTAATAAGGAATAGACAGAAGATCTTGGAATCATCTCCTCAATCGCATATTCATAGGTTTGAGTTGCAAGAGTGTCAAAATTAAAAGGTCTTAAAATTAAAGTTATTGGAAGTTCTTTCATTACATCAATAAATGTTAAGATAAATGCAACCATAAGGGCAAACTTATTTATTGGTAAATGCAACTTTTGAAATAACTTAAATGTTCCCGCCCCCAAATTTTTTGCTGTTTGATCATAAGTTTCAGGATGTCTTTCAAAACTAGAACTTATTGGAGATTTTCCTACTGCCATAAACCTGATGACATAAGCGTATATCAAAACAAAAAGAGATCCAATTAATGATATTTCTATAAATAAACTATTAATTTTAGTAAATAGCAATATTAATCCCATACCTATTACTGCTCCTGGGAGTGCGTAGCCTAAAGAAATAAGTTGATTGATGTATCCATAAGCTTTCCCTTTAGATATTTTCCTTATAAATTCAACAAAAAATGCAAATATTATTACACTAATAGCTGTTAATAGAGCAACTAAAATTGTATTCTTAGATAATAGAAACAAATTTGATAAGTCAATTTTTTGATAAGTAGAAATTGCATTGTTTAAAATAAAAATCAGTGGAAATAAAAATCCAAACATAAATGGAATCCCACATATAATATTTGAAATTATTGTTTTGTAAAAACCTGACTCAACCAAATTTTGAATGTTATTATTGATCTTATAATTGTATCTGTATTTCGAGTTTAAAAATCTTTCAATAAAAAAAACAGCAAAAACCACTATTAGCAATATTATTGATAGTTGAGTTGCGGTGTTTACATCATTCATAGAAAACCATGCCCTAAATATACCTGTAGTAAATGTATTAACACCAAAGTATTTTACTGCTCCATATTCATTTAACACCTCCATTAAAACAAGAAACAATCCGGAAAAAATGGCTGGCCTTGATAAAGGTAAAATTATCTTATAAAAAGTTTGAAAAGATGATAACCCTAAATTTTTAGCAACGTTTATATAATTAGATCCCAAAAGACTAAATGAGACCCTGGAAACAGTGTATATGTATGGAAACAATGACAATGCCATTATAATTCCAAGGACTTCAATTTGCAGGTAATCTTTATTAAAAAAATTTGAGATCTGAGGATAATTATTTCTTAAAAACGTTTGCATCGGACCTGTATAACTAAGAATATCACTGTACGTAAATGCCATGATATAAGAAGGTATTGCCAAGGGTAAATAAAGAACAATGTCATAGAATTTTCTTCCAGAAAAACTAGAGGTGCTAATTAACCAGGCGGGAAAAACTGCAAATAAAAGTGAAAATAGAGCAGTTATAAGAACTAAGTGAAAAGTATTCCTGCTGTAATCTATTAGTAAATTGTCCCATAAATAAAAAAAATTTTCGTTGTTAAACTCAAAAATTCTACCCAATAAAAAAATTATAGGCAATAAGATAACTAGGGTTAAAAATGAAATTAAAATAACCCTCTTTCTGTTTTGAAATTTTAATAGACTTTTTATTATTTCCACCCAGTTTTGTCAAAAATACGAATTGCTTCTTGACGATACTTCCCAAGGAGATTTAAATCTAACGTATCTCTTTTAAATTCACCCCATTTTTGAACTATTGCATCTGGCTTAATGTTTGGATTCACAGAATATTCAAAGCTATTACTCACATAATTTTTCTGAGCTTCTTCACTGATTAAATAATTAACCAATTTAATAGCATTTTCTTTATTCGGAGAATTTTTTGCCAATCCTACCCCTGAAACATTTATATGACTCCCTCTTTCATCTGGGGATTGATTTGGAAAAAATACCGAAATAGATTTCCCTGCATTTAATTCTTCCTCCTTTTCTGAAGAAAGCAATAATCCAATATAGTAAGAATTCACAATTGCAACATCTCCTTGCCCAGCTGCAATTGCCTTAACTTGGTCTCTATCACTACCTTTAGGATCTCTAGCAAAATTTTTGACAATGCCCTCAGACCAGTTTGTTGAAACTTCTGTTCCAAGATTTGCAACTATTGAAGACATAAGTGCTTGATTATATGCATTTGAAGAAGATCTAACCAAAATTCTACCCTTCCATTTCTCATTTGCTAAGTCTTCATAAGTGCTTAACTCACTAACATCAACCCTTTTATTACTGTAAACAATTATTCTGGATCTATAAGTAATAGGAACCCAAAATCCATTTTTGTCCATTAGATCTTTGCTAACTTTTTCACTTAGTGATGGAATAGTAATTTTTTGAAGTAAACCCATTTCAGAAGCTTGAAATAATTTACCTACATCCACAGTTATGAATAAATCAGCTGGACTATTTTCCCCTTCATTTTTCATTCTTTCAATAAGCTCGTCTGCATTGGCCTTAATAACATTTACTTTAATCCCTGTTAATTCTTCAAAATTCCTGTACTGCATTTTGTCAACCTCATAATGTCTTTGGCTATAAAGGTTGATTTCATTGTTTTTTTTAGGATTATCTGTACATGCTAAAAGGAGGATAAATAATGCTAGGAAAAGAGCTTTTTTTTTCATTTTTCTTTTTTTGGAATGGCAAGATAAAAAATTTATTTTTATTTAGACTGATTATAAATAAATACTTATTTTTGTCTTTCTATACAGACATAAATGTATAACTATATAACCATAAACTATTAATATAATGAGAAATTCTAACAATTTTTTTAATGCTTTTTTAATCTGCCTATTGGTTTTATCTTGTTCAAAAGAAGACAAAGATGATAATGCTGTTGTACCTCCAGCTACTTATGAATTTACAAGGGATGGAGAAAGTACAGTTTCTTTTGGTGGACAAACTGCTAGACTTAAAATGGCAGCAGAAATATACAGTGCATTAAAAGACAACTCTTCTACAAAGGAACAATTAGATAATATGTTTAATAATGGGACTGGATTTAGTGATTCATCTCTAGATGCTAGTGGTAAAAATATTGGAAGTAAAACAGCTGCATCTCCAATTGCCTCAGCAACAGTCAAGCCTATATTCGATGCAATGATTGTTGATTTTGTTGACAATGTTATACCTGCATGGAATGATGATGCTGCGGATGGAACTCCAGGAAAACTAACCGATGAAACACGTTCCGTTTATATTAATGCAAAAGGGCATGAAATAACTCAATTGTTCACAAAGGGACTAATGGGCGCACTAGTAACTGATCAAATTTTAAATAATTATCTAACTGCAGCGAAACTTGACTCAGGAACTAATCGAGATGATCAAGCAAATCTTGTGCTTGAATATGGAACTGCAACTAAAATGGAACACTATTGGGATGAGGGATTTGGATATCTATACGGAGAGGAAGCTAATGTTGCCAGAGCTGATCTTGGGGGTAATCCAACCGGTAATGGTGTTTTAGTAAATAAATATTTTAAGAAAGTAAATGACCAAGCTGAAAGAGCTGGAATTGCTCAAACTGTATATGATGCTTTTAAAATGGGAAGAGCTGCTATTGTTGCTGAAAATTACACTGTTAGAGACGAACAAGCAGAAATTATTCAAGTTAATTTATCTAAAGTAATAGGATATAAAGCAATGGATTACTTAAATGGTTATGTCAGTAAAAAAGATGCTGGAAATCTTGCAGATGCCATTCATGCTCTATCAGAAGGTTGGGGATTCATATTAAGTCTTCAATTCACTAATGATGGAACTGGAAATCCTTATTTCTCTAATTCAGAGGTTAATGCAATGCTTGCAAAAATTGATAACTTTTGGACTGTTAGCTCTGCTGACTGCACATCAATGGCAAATGATATAAAGACAAAAATGGGATTGTAAAATTTTAAATTAATACTTGTGTTCAAAAAGTCAGATATGGTTAAAATAAAATTCGAATTTCGGCATTTTCTATCCAAACCATATCTGACTTATTAATTAAAAAAAATGAAAAGACTTTTAAGCTACTTTATTCTAATTTTAATTATTATTGCTTGCTCCAAAGAAAATGGTAACTCTGATGAACAGAATTCCGTTGAATTTGATCGAAGTACTATTTTAGTTAATCTAGCGGACAATATAATTATTCCCAATTACAATGCTTTCCAAGAAAAAATGAACGCGCTAAAAAGTTCCTCTGAAAAATTTATTTCTGAATTAGATTCTGAAAATACTTCCACTAACTACGAAGATCTTCACAATAAATGGGTTGAAGCCTACATGAGTTGGCAAAAAATTGAACTGTATGATATTGGAAAGTCTGAGGAAATTTATTTCAAATCAAAAATGAATACTTATCCAGCTGATCAGTCCAGAATAGAAAAAAATATATCTACGGGTAGTTATGACATTGAAAACCCAAATAATTATTCTTGTCAGGGTTTCCCTACAATTGATTATATGATTCATGGTATTGATGATAATAAAGAAAAAATTATTCTCAAATACAGAGAAAATGAAAAATACGGACAGTATTTACAAGATATAATAAAAGAAATGGATGAAAATACAACTGAGGTAGTTTCCAGTTGGGCAAGTTTTAGGTCATCATTTATCAGTTCATATGAAAATACTGCAACTTCTATGTTTAATATGCTTACAAATGACTTTGTATATTATTTTGAAAAGGGGCTAAGAACAAATAAAATTGGTATTGCGTCAGGCGTTTTTTCAGATGAGAAACTACCAAACAAAATTGAAGCCTATTATTCAACTTTAAACTCGTTTGAACCAATCTCTAAAAAGCTCTTAATCGAAGCTTTAAACTCGGTAGAAAATTTTTTCATAGGCAAATCCTCTGACGGCCTATCTACAGGATCAAGCTTTAAAACATATCTGGATTATCTAAAGTCAAACAATAGTGGAGAAGAAGATACTGATTTGAGCCTTACTATTACAACAAAAATTGAGACAGCTAGAAATACAATTAATAATCTGGATAATGATTTCATTGATCAAATAAATAATGATAATATAAAGATGCTTCAAGCCTTTGACGCATTGCAGGTAATTGTTGTTCATTTAAAAGTAGATATGCTTCAGACCTTTAATGTTGCTGTTGACTATGTCGATGCTGATGGAGATTAAATTATAAGCTAAATAACTTGATTGTCCTGCTTTAGTTAATTTAGCATTTGTTAAAAATTTTGTTTTGGCTTTTACCAACTATTTTAAAAAAAAATCTAACCCCTATCCCCTTGTTCTTTTCAGAATTTGTTTCGGATTAATGATGATGTTTTCTATTATCCGTTTTTGGCTCAAAGGATGGATAAAAACCTTATATATAGATCCAAAGATTCACTTTTCTTATCTTGGGTTTGAATGGGTAAAACCCTTGGGAGAATATACTTATATTTTGTTCTTTATCTGTGGTTTATCTTCTTTTTTTGTTGCAATTGGTTATAGATATGTTTTATCCATAATTATATTCTTTTTAAGTTTTACATACATCGAGTTAATGGATAAAACCACATATTTAAATCATTATTATTTTGTCAGTATCTTAAGTTTTTTATTAATTTTTTTGCCAGCTAATGCAACCCATTCAGTAGACAACTTTTTAAATAAGAAAAAATTTAAAACCATACCAAAATGGAGTATTGATAGTATTAAATTGTTACTTGCTATGATCTATCTATTTGCGGGAATTGCTAAAATAAATTCGGATTGGCTTTTCAAAGCAATGCCTCTTAAAATATGGCTCCAGTCAAAATATGATTTGCCTATAATTGGAGAAACATTGATGCAAAAGGATTGGTTTCATTATTTCATGAGTTGGGGAGGTATGATTTATGATCTCACCATACCTTTTCTTTTGCTATGGAAAAAAACAAGACTTTTTGGATTTCTGTTAGTAATTTTATTTCATCTTTCCACGGGAATATTGTTCCCAATAGGAATGTTCCCCTATATAATGATTGTCTCCTCAATTATTTTCTTTGATTCAGATGTTCACAATAAAATTTTAAAACTTTTACCAAAATTTAAGTTCATTAAAAAAAGAAAAAATATTATTGAGATTTCAACTTTTCAATACAAGAGAGAAAAATTTGCCCTAATAGTGGTTTCATTATTTTTTCTGATTCAACTAATTGTCCCTTTTAGATACATGTTATATCCAGGAGAATTGTTTTGGAATGAACAGGGATACAGATTTTCTTGGAGAGTAATGCTAATTGAAAAAAAGGGAGAGTCCGTTTTTAGAATTTACAACAAAGAAAATGGAAAATCATTTTATGTGCAAAACGAAAACTTTTTAACACCACTGCAAGAAAAACAAATGAGTTTCCAACCAGACTTTATTTTAGAATACGCCCATTATCTTGGAAATTACTATTCAAAAAAAGGGATAAAAAACGTTGAGGTTTACGTTGATAGCTATGTTGCTTTAAACGGTAGATTAAGTCAACGAATAATTGATCCAAATGTTGATCTTTTTTCAAAAAAAAGATCACTTAGACACAAATCATGGATATTACCATTAGATGATGAAATCAAAGGTTTTTAACTTATTATTTGTTTTTGTTATGAGTTCATTTGTTTTGTTTTCTCAAAACAAAATATCTGGACGTGTATATGAAAAAAGCACAAATACAGCTTTAGAGGGTGTATCTATATATAATTCAAATAATGATAAAATCTACTCAACAAATAAAAATGGGGCTTTTGAAATTGAAACAACTAAAGATGAAATGATATTGACCTTCCTCTTAGATGGTTATATTATACAAGAAAAACTTTTAAAAGTTCCCACTAATAAAATAGTAGAAATCTTTTTATCAAATAACCTAAATGTTCTTAATGAAGTAATTGTTAGAGCGAGTAAAAAAAAGATTTTTCAAATACAGCGACTTAAAGATTATGAGGAAACAGCAATTTATGCTGGAAAAAAAAATGAGATAATCTTAATGGATCTTTCAATGGCAAATCTTGCTTCAAATAATTCTAGGCAAATATATAGTCAAATACCAGGTTTAAATATATATCAAAATGATGACGCAGGAATACAATTAAATGTTGGTGGGCGGGGACTTGATCCAAATAGAACGTCAAATTTCAATACCAGACAAAACGGATACGATATTAGTGCAGATGCTCTTGGTTATCCAGAGAGCTATTATACTCCGCCATCGGAAGCTTTAGAAAAAATTCAGATAATAAGAGGTGCTGCATCCCTTCAGTATGGGTCACAATTTGGCGGTTTATTAAACTTTATAATGAAAAAACCAAATTTACAAACGACACTTGAATTGATTTCTAGAAATACTTTAGGCTCAAATGCATTATATACAAATTTTACTAGCCTGAGTGGTAAAAAATCTAATTTAAGTTATTACGGTTTTGTCAACTATAAAAAAGGGAATGGTTTCAGAGAAAATTCTGAATTTGAATCATTTAATTCATTTTTGAATTTAAACTATAAGTTTAATGAAAAATCGAAATTATCTGCAGAAGTTACCTTTCTAGAATATTTAGCTCATCAAGCTGGGGGTATTTCTGATCAAATGTTTAAAACTAATCCACTTCAAACAAATAGAAAAAGAAATTGGTTTGAAGTAAATTGGTTGTTGTTCAACCTAAAGTATACCAGTAAAATTAACGAAAATTCAAATTTTGATTTAACTTTTTTCGGTTTAGAAGCAAAAAGAAATGCGCTTGGATTTAGAAGTAATAGAGTAGATCAAATTGACCCAGGTGCTGAGAGAGACTTAATTAAAGGTAAATTCTCAAATCTAGGTATAGAAGCAAGATTTCTGACTAATTATAAAATCAATCAAAGAAAATCTATTTTATTAATTGGATCAAAACTATATAGGTCTAAAACTAAAAGCATTCAGGGACCCGGCTCTGATGATGATGATACTGATTTTAATTTTTATTACAAACAATTTCCAAGCTATGTAAATCAATCTGAATATTTCTATCCCAACAATAATTTTTCTTTATTTGGAGAAAATATATTTTATTTTACTGAAAATCTTTCTTTAACTCCAGGATTTAGATTTGAAAATCTTCGAACACAAAGTGATGGCTTGTATAAAAAAATTAATCTTGACGGAGCCGGAAATGAAATCCTTAATCAAGAAATTGCAGACTACAGAGACAACAAAAGAAGCCTTATCCTTTTTGGTTTAGGAATAAGTTACAAGCCTTTGCGATATCTAGAAATTTATTCTAACCTATCTCAAAATTATAGATCAGTTACATTTGCTGATATAAGTATAATTAACCCTGCTTATTCTATTAACCCAAATATTTCGGATGAAAAAGGATTTACATTCGACTTAGGGCTTAGAGGAAATATAAAAAGAAATATTTCCTATGATACTAATTTTTTCAGTTTATTCTACAATGACAGAATAGGATTTGTTCAGAGATTATATGATGATGGCAGTGTTAAAAGTGAAAGGGGAAATGTTGGAAATGCAATTATATTTGGAATTGAATCTCTTATTGATTTCAACCTTAATGAATTGTTCTTTAAAAATAATAATATCAATTTTAATTATTTTATCAATTTTTCTCTCATCAAATCAGAGTATACAAAATCTAAGGAAATTGGCGTCGTAGGTAAAAACGTTGAGTTTGTACCTTCTGTAAACATTAAAACTGGTTTGAAGTATGGCTACAAAAATTTTTCATTTAATACACAACTTTCATTTATATCAGATCAATACACTGATTCATCCAATGCTATTGAAGGCAATTTAAGTGGAGTTATAGGGGTTATCCCTTCATATAAAATTCTTGATTTTTCTTCATCGTACAAAAGTAAAAATTACGGGGTTGAAATAGGGGTTAATAATGCATTAAATAGTTTCTATTTTACAAGAAGAGCAACCGGCTATCCAGGACCAGGAATTATTCCCTCACCTCCAAGAAATTATTATATTACATTAGAACTGAAAATATAAAAAATGGATCTTAATAAGAAAGATGTTATTGTTTATGATGGAATATGTGTTCTTTGTAATTTTTTTCTTAGATGGCTACTAAAAAATGATATTAAAGATCATTTTAGATATACAACTTTTGAAAGTTCATTCATTATAAAAAATCACCCAAAGATAAATTTGTTGGATTCAATCATAGTAATAACTCAAGATAACAAGAAATTATATAAAGGTAGGGCTGTCTTATATATCTTAAAAAAAATAAATAAGTTAAAGCCGATCACTTATTTTCTTACAATCTTTCCATCAAAACTGATTGATTTTTTTTATACTATAATAGCTAAAACTCGCTATAAAATTTTTGGAAAATATGATTCCTGCCCTTTTGTTGAAAAAAAATACTTAAAAAAAATTTTAAAATAAGGGTTAATACATTTACAGATGTTTTATAAATTAGGATTCAATGAATTATATTCCTATTATTTGAAAATTCAAAGAGAAGAGAAAACAAAAATCTAAATGATAAAACTTGCAATAGCTCCAATTGGTTGGACAAATGATGATCTTCCTGAACTAGGAGGAGACATATCTTTTGAACAATGCATAAGTGAAATGGCACTAGCAGGATTTAAAGGCTGTGAAGTAGGTAATAAATATCCAAAAAATGATTTAGAGCTTTTAAAAAAACATCTTGAAATAAGAGGTTTATCAATTTGTAATCAATGGTTTAGCTATGAATTCACAACAAAAAATATAGATCATATAAAAAAAGATTTTATAAGGCATCTTGATTTTTTAAAATTTTTTGGAGCTGAAATTGTTGGAGGAGCAGAATGCGGTAACACAATTCATGGAGAAATAAATAATTCTATATTAAATAGAAAATCTGCCACTAATGATCAATGGAAAAAACTTACCTCAGGATTAAATGAATTAGGAAAGCTAGCGATTGAGAAGTATGGAATACAATTAGCATATCATCATCACATGGGAACTATGGTCGAGACAATTGAAGAAACAGATAGGCTACTTAATGAAACTGATGATCGTTATGTGAAACTTAACTATGATTGCGGGCATTTTGAATTTGCTGGAAATGATCCAGAAAAAGCATTAAAAAAATATATAAATCGAATAGCACATATTCATTTTAAAGATATTAGAAATCAAATAAAAGAAAAAGTTTATAAGGAGAAATTAAGCTTTTTACAAGCTGTTAAACTTGGAGTATTTACTGTCCCAGGTGATGGAGATTTAAAAATGAAACCTCTTGCAGATATAATTCATAAAAGTAATTACAAAGGCTGGTTAGTAGTTGAAGCTGAGCAAGATCCTTCAATTGCAAATCCATTTGAATATGCGAAAAAAGGATATGATTACTTAACTAAAGAACTTAATTTTTAAAAAGTTAAACTGATGAAATTATTAGTAAGGCCAAAAACAAAAACGGGTGTTTATCAACAAATTACCTCTGAAAAAGCTTGCTGGAATTGGTTGAATTTTGAAGCTCGGCTTATGAAAAAAGGAGAGGAATGGAGATTTGAAACTAAAGAATATGAAATCGGGATTGTATTGCTTGGAGGAAATTTTAAAGTGGAGAGTAATAAAGGAAACTGGGAAACTAAAAATGGACGGAAAAATGTTTTCAGTGGTGTGGCACATACTTTATATCTTCCTCGTGAAACAGTTTTTAAATTGACAGCTTTAAGTGAAATNCTAGATATTGCATATGCATGGTGTTTAGCAGAAAAATCATTCGAACCAAAATTTATTTTGCCTGAAAATACNCCAATGGTTATTTTTGGTGGAGATAATGCGACTAGACAATTTAATGATTTAATTCCTCCTGGTTTTGGTTGCTCAAGAATTGTATCTAGAGAAGTATACACACCCTCTGGAAACTGGAGTTCATTCCCTGCTCATAAACACGATAAAAGAACTTTAGATAAAGTTGGAAATTTATTAGANCCTCAACAAGACGAAATATATTTTTATAAATTCCAGAAACCAGAGGCTTATGCAATTCAACAGATTTATACTAAAGAAGANGATCANCCTGATGAAAGTTTAAATGAAATTTATAGGGCACAAAACAATGATTTNGTATTAGTTCCTAGAGGTTATCATCCTGTCGTAGCTGAGCATGGTTACAACTGTTATTATTTAAATTTTTTAGCAGGAACAGATCAGTCCCTAATGAATACAACTGATTCTAATCATGAATGGATATATAAATCATGGAAAGAGAAAGATAATCGTCTACCTCTAGTAACTGCAGAAATGAATAACTTAAAAAATTGAAATATGAGTTTTGATCTAATAACATTTGGGAGGGCTTCCATAGACTTATATTCTAANAATATAGGATCNGAATTCAATGATATTAAAGAACTAACGACATCTATAGGCGGGCCACCTGTAAANATATCTGTTGGAGCACANCGCCTTGGGNTAAAAACTGGAATCATAAGTGCCATAGGACCAGANCCCATAGGAGNATTTATAAAAAACTCTCTTCNNAGAGAAGGAGTTGATACAACACACCTTAAAACTATTGAAGGAACAAAAAGTGCAGCAGTAGTTTGNGGNATNATACCTCCCGATAAATTTCCTCTTGTTTTTTANAGAGATAATGCTCCTGATAAAAAACTAACTCCACAGCATATCAAAGAAGTTGATTTTTCTAAATATCGCTCATTTTTAATGACAGGAACTTCATTTGCAGTAGAACCATCAAGAACTACTGCATTTAAAATTTCTGAGAAAGCCAAGAAAAATAAAGTGCCNATCTTTTTAGATCTNGATTTTAGAGCAAATTTGTGGAATAATATTCTTGATTTTGGTTCAGTTCTTAAAAATTACTTAAAGCTAACAGATNTTGTTATTGGTACNGAAGAAGAAGTTTTATCAATTAACTTAGCCAATACAAATCAGGTTAAAATAAAGAATGATTCCATNACGCANCCTAAAATTGATGGAAATATTGATGATGCAATANAAATAATTTTAAATGAAGGTGTTAAACTTCTCTTAGTTAAAACTGGAGCNAAAGGAGTGATTGCTTATTATAATGACGGTAGAGTGATTAAAGTTCCTGGCTTTAAAGTAAAAGTAACTAATGTGTTAGGAGCGGGTGACGCATTTGCTGGAGGTTTTATTTATGGTTATATTAATGGCTGGGATGACTATAAATCNCTTAGGCTTGCTAATGCATGTGGAGCGTGGCTAGTGACTAAACAAGGTTGTTGTAATTTTGCGCCATACTATAATGAAATAATTGATTTTATTAATGAAAAAGGAGGTTTTTAAATGAAAACTCAAAGACTTACAGTTGCACAAGCAACCATAAAATTTTTGAAGAATCAATTTTCTAAAAGAGATAATATTGAATATCCTTTTTTTGCTGGTTGCTTTGGAATATTTGGTCACGGAAATGTTGCTGGTTTGGGTGAAGCCTTAAAAAATAATCCTGATTTTAAATATTATCAAATTAGGAATGAGCAATCAATGGTTCATGCAGCTGCGGCATATGCTAAAATGAAAAATAGATTACAAACTTTCGTTTGTACAAGTTCAATTGGACCTGGTGCCACAAATATGATAACTGCAGCTGCAGGTGCAACAATTAATAGACTACCTGTTCTATTAATTCCGGGTGATTTCTTTTCCAAACGAACAGCAACTCCTTTATTACAACAGTTAGAAAATTCTTCATCTAATGATATTTCAGTAAATGATTGTTTTAAACCCATTTCAAAATATTGGGATAGAATAAATAGACCGGAGCAGTTAACTTCGGGGCTTTTAGAATCAATGAGAATTCTTACATCTCCATCGGAAACAGGTTCGGTAACTTTATGTCTACCTCATGATGTGCAAACCGAAGCATATGATTTTCCTTCAGAATTTTTTGAAAAGAGAATTTGGTATGTTCCAAGAAATATACCAGACTCCTATTTAATAGAAAAAGCTGTAGAAATGATCAAAAAATCTAAAAACCCAATGCTTGTTGCGGGAGGAGGAATAATTTATTCTGAAGCAGAAAATATTTTAACAAATTTTGTAGAATCAACAGGTATCCCTGTTGCTGAAACCTTTGCAGGTAAGGGTTCTTTAATTTATAACCATGAACTTAACCTTGGAGCAATAGGGGCAACAGGAACAAAGGGTGCAAATGAAATTGCTTCAGTCTGTGATCTTGTTATTGGTGTTGGAACTAGATACAGTGATTTTATCACTGCTTCAAAATCTGCATGGCAAAATCCTAACGTGAAATTTATAAATATTAATGTTGCTGAAGTAGATGCATATAAGAATTCTGGAGTCCCTCTTATAGGAGATGCTAGAGATACTTTGAAAATACTCTTGGAAAAACTAAAAGATTTTAAAGCCGAAAAAAAATATACAGATAAAATCAGAAATTATAACAAAGAGTGGGATTCAATAGTTGAAATAGCATATCGCCCAATCGATAAAAAAAATCCTGTGCAATGTGAATATGTTGGAGCATTGAATAAATTTATTGATGACAAAGATGTTTTGATTTGTGCTGCTGGAAGTTTGCCTGGAGATTTACATAAACTATGGAGAACAAAAAATTCAAAAGGATTTCATCTTGAATATGGTTATTCATGTATGGGTTATGAGATCCCAGGAGGCCTTGGTGCAAAAATGGCTGATCCAAAAAGAGAGGTATATGTAATGTGTGGAGATGCAACTTATCTAATGCTTCCTTCAGATTTAATTACAACCATTCAAGAGAGCTATAAAATAATAATGATTTTAATAAATAATAATGGCTATGCTAGTATTGGAGGTCTCTCAGAGTCTGTTGGTGGAGGTGGTTTTGGAACAGAGTTTAAATACAGAAAAAAAGAAAATGATCAGATTGAGGGAGATTATTTGCCCGTTGATCTTGCTAAAAATGCTGAAAGTTTAGGCGCGAAAGTTTACAAAGCCTCAGGAATAGATGAGTTTAATGAGGCGTTAAAAAAAGCTAAAAAAAATGATCAAACCACTGTAATATATGTTGAAACATTGAGAGATAGGAAATTGGATGGTTATGCTTACTCTTGGTGGGAAGTTCCAGTCCCTGAAGTTTCAATTTCTGAAGATGTTAAAAAAGCCAGAAAAAAATATGAATCGGATAAAAAAATGCAGAAAAAATATTTAAAGTCTAATCGGCTATAATTAAAATGGAAAAATTAAAAAATTATATCAATGGTAAATGGGTGGACTCTAATAGCAAAGAATTTATAGATGTTATTAATCCTGCTAATCAAGAAGTTCTTGCAAAAGTTCCTTATGGAAAAGGAACCGTAAAAGATGTTCAGAAAGCAATCGAATCTGGTCATCTTGCCTACTTAGAATGGAAAGATGTCCCAACAATGAAAAGAGTTCAACCGCTTTTTAAGTTAAAAACACTTCTAGAGAAAAATAAACATCAAATTGCAAAAATTATCACAACAGAATGCGGAAAAACCCTAAAAGAATCTGAAGGAGAAATTCAAAGAGCAATTGAAAATGTCGAAGTAGCCTGTGGCTCATATGTGATGAATCAATCTGAGTTTTCAGAGAATATAGCGCCAGGTATTGATGAATTTATGATTAGACAACCTCTCGGAGTTTGCGGTTGTATAACACCCTTTAATTTTCCTGGGATGATTCCTTTTTGGTTTTTACCATATGCTATAGCAACTGGTAATGCGTTTATTATAAAGCCCTCTGAAAAAGTCCCTTTAACGATGAGATTTATTATTGAATTAATCGACAAACATCTTGATTTGCCAGAAGGCCTTATAAGCATGGTTCATGGGGGAAAAGAGTCAGTTGATCAAATACTTGAAAACTCAAAAGTGAAAGCCATAAGTTTTGTAGGATCCTCAGAAGTTGCAAAATATATCTATTCCCAAGCAAGTAAATATGGGAAAAGAGTTCAAGCTCAAGGAGGAGCTAAAAACCCTTTAGTAATAATGCCCGATGTAGATCTTGAAACAACAACTCAAATTATTATTGATTCTGTATATGGATGTGCTGGTCAAAGATGTCTCGCTGCATCTGTAATCATTCCTATTTGTGATGATAAAGGATTGTTAAAAGAATCTTTAATTGATTCTGCTCAAAAAAGAAAAGTTGGTTACGGTCTTGAAAAAAATACAGAAATGGGCCCTGTGATAACTCCTAACAGTAAAATTAGAATTGAAAATCTAATTCAAGAAGGAATTGCTGAAGGATCAAATTTGTTAGTTGATGGAAGAAATAAGTCAATTTCAGGATATGAGAAAGGAAATTTCATCGCTCCAACAATTCTTGAAGGACTTCCTTTAAATGGAAAAATTTTAAATACAGAAATTTTTGGTCCCGTAATGAATTTAATAGAGTTTAAAAAATTAGAAAGCGCTATTGATTTTATTAATAAAGGTAGATATGGAAATATGGCATGTATTTTTACCAAGGATGGGCTCTCTGCAAGGAAATTTAGAAATGAAGTCATGGCTGGAAATGTTGGAATTAATATAGGAGTTGCTGCCCCAGTAGCTCAGTTCCCATTCTCTGGTTGGAAGGAATCTTTTTTTGGAGATCTTCATGGACAAGGAAGGCATGCTATTGAGTTTTTCACCCAAACAAAGGTTGTTGTAGAAAGATGGCCAAAAGAATGGACAAGAAAGTTTTAGTTTAAATTAATTTATGAAAAAAATAAAATTTGGAATTGCTGGCTTGGGAAGGATTGGCAGGATTCATCTTGAAAATCTTTCAACTAAATTTAATGATATTGAAATACTAGCAATCTCAGATGTGGATCCAAATATTAAAGAATTAGCAAAAAAATATTCGATTCCTAATTTTTATAATAACTATGAGGATCTTGTAAACAATAAAGATATCGAAGCTGTCGTAATATGTTCGCCTACAAAATTTCATGCTGAACATATAATAAAGGCTGCAAAATCTGGCAAGAAAATCTTTTGTGAAAAGCCTATGGATTTATCTTTAAACACTGTAAGTAAAGTCATAAAAGTACTAGATGAAGTCAATATCAATTTGTTTTTAGCCTTCAACAGGAGATTTGATCCAAATTTTAAAAAAGTCAAAGAAATAGTCTCAAAGGGAGATGTTGGTGAAATACAAATTATAAAAATAACCAGTCGCGATCCTTCTCCTCCACCAATATCTTATATTAAAACATCTGGTGGCTTATTCCTCGACATGTCGATTCATGACTTTGATATGGCAAGATTTATTAGTGAAAAAGAGATTGTTGAAGTAGATGCAAAAGGTGTTGTTTTTAATGATGTTGAAATTGAAAAAAATGGGGATATAGATACTGCAGTAATAACCTTAACACTTGAAAATAATGCTATGGTAGTTATTGATAATAGTAGAAAAGCAGCATATGGATATGATCAAAGAATTGAGGTCTTTGGATCAAAAGGGATGTGTGGATCCGAGAACAAACTACACAATAACTTTTACTTCTATGATCAAAAAGGTTCTATGGGGTCTCTTCCAATGGACTTTTTCATGGATAGATATTCTGAATCCTATTACAATGAAATAAAATCATTCATTGAATGTTTAAAGGATAATAAAAAACCTCCTGTTAATCAAAAAGATGGATTAATGGCTTTAGCAATTGGTTTAGCTGCCAAAAAATCAATGAAAGAAAAAAGAAGGGTGAAAATATCTGAAATATTATAAAATCCTAGAAAATAATTTTTATAAAAAATGTTTACTGCTTTAACATTCATTTCATTCACTGCTTTTGTAGCAATCTATTCATGGTTTAAACTAAGAAATGAAAATCTTAATTCAAAAGATGGCTATTTTCTTGGAGGTCGAAGTCTTACAGGAATTGTGATTGCTGGATCAATGCTTCTCACAAATATTTCAACTGAGCATCTAATAGGAATGAATGGATCTTCATATAAAAATGGCTTCATAGTTATTGCCTGGGAAGTTACTTCAGCAATAGCTCTTGTAGCTGCTGCAATATATTTTGTTCCAAAATATTTAAAAATGGGGTTGACTACTATCCCCCAATTTTTAGAAGAGAGGTTTGATAGTAGTACAAGAACAATTGTAGCAATTTTTTTGATGATTTCATTTGTTGTCACGTTACTTCCAATAGTTTTATATACTGGAGCTATTAACTTGGAGAGTATTTTTGATGTTTCAGGTGTTCTTAATGTATCAAAAGAAAGTGCACTTTGGTTAACAGTCATTGTAGTTGGTATAATAGGTTCAATTTATGCTGTCTTTGGGGGACTAAAAGCAGTTGCCATTTCAGATACAATTAATGGTTATGGGCTATTAATTGGTGGACTTTCAATCCCTTTAATTGCCCTAACAAGTATTGGAGATGGAAATCCTATCTCTGGATTAATTGAACTTTATAATCATGTTCCAGAAAAGTTTAACGTCATTGGTGCAAAAGATTCCGTAATGCCTTTTGAAGTTTTATTTACTGGTCTAATAATTAATCAATTATACTTTTGGAGTATGAATCAAACAATTATACAAAGAGCTCTTGGCGCAAAAAATCTTGTAGAGGCTCAAAAAGGATTGTTGTATGCAGGTATTCTTAAGATTTTAATTCCTATTATTATTATGCTCCCAGGTGTTATTGCTTTCTATTATTATGGCGAATCATTTTATGATAACCAAGATATGATTTATCCCGAGTTGATAAAAAAACTATTACCATCTACTTTTGTAGGTATCTTTGCCGCCATAGTAATGGGGGCAGTATTAAGTACATTTAATAGTGTTTTAAATAGTGCGGCTACGATTTTTAGTGTTGATGTGTACAAAAGACATTTTTCAAAAAATGCAAATGATTCCAAGTTAGTTTTAGCTGGTAAAATTGCCTCGGCAATTTTAGCTGTTTTTGCAATATTTGCTGCTCCAATGGTAGCAAATGCTCCTGATGGTTTATATCAATTATTGCAGCAATTAAACGGTATATTTTTTATTCCAATAGCATCAATTATGTTGGCTGGATTTTTCTTAAAAGGAATTTCTGCAAATGGAGCAAAAGCAGGCTTATTTTTTGGTCTAATTTTTTATATTACAACAACATTTATCTTAAAAGTCGAAATTCACTTTGTACATATTTGGGGAATAGAGTTTTTATTAAATCTATTAATTATGTTCATAGTATCTTCAATTTATCCCAATAAAAAACCTTCTTTGAGTCTTAATGAAATTAATTCAGGGATGAGCCCTTGGAAGCATACTAAAAAACTATCTATAATTTTATGTGTAACTACAATTCTTATTTATATTGGTCTTGGAATATAAGATGAATTTAATTTATCATTGAATATATCCCGTCCCAAAGATCAATCCTCATTTCCATTGCCCTTTTTGAATAAATTTTAGCTTCGTTCCATTTTGCTTCATTATCTCCACATAACTCACTAACCATCTCAAGTGCCATAGGGCCATGCTCATCAGAATCAACCTCAATATGTCTCTCAAAATAGTATATTAAAGGTGAGATATTTGTCTTATCTTCCTTTTTGATATTTTTTAAAATTTCAATAAACATTTCAGGTATCAAATCCTCTCTTCCAAATGTAAAAACAGCTGCGCTTATATGCTCCTTGTCTAGAGAAATAACTTCAAAAGTAAATTTTAAAAAATCTGAAATAAATTTTGGCAATTCAGTCTTTTCAATATTTTCTGTTGGGCTAATTTTATTATCCCAATTTGATAAAAAAGATTTTATTTTCGATGAGTTACTCTGTATTTGATTCATGGCATTTAAATACATTTCAAAGTGACTCATTGCTCTTCCATCATGATCTAGATCAGACTCTTCTCCCCAAACAATTTCATTTATTAGTCTTGATGCTTTTGGAAAACCTTTAGGTTTCCATGGGATATTTATACATGTAAGTTTTCTTTGCAGATGCTTTAATAGAGACATAAAATCCCAAACAGCAAAAACATGAAATTCAGTAAAAACTTGGATATCATTAAGAGATTTTATTTGTGAATAAAGTTTATGATTTTTTAATTTTTCTCTTAATGGAAATAGGTCTTTTTCTATAATATTTATCATTTACGGTTATTTTTTAATCTGCAAATTTATGGATTTAAAAAATCAAATAACCTTAAATAATTTTTTTATTAATTGAATTTATTTGCTTGAAGTAAAGGATGAGGCGGGTAATCCCTCCTTATTAAATAATGTTCCAACAATCCAATTTTTCCAGCCATACCTGACATGTTTTGGATTAATTACTTTCTTTGATGAAACTATTACTTTATTATCTGAAATCTTAGCATAAGCTTTATGATAAACACCATTTTCTCCAGCTATTTCAAAACCATTTAAATTCCCTTTTGAAATTAATCCTGATCCTTTTTCTGTGAAATCAACCTCAATATAATTTCTATAATTTTTATGACTCTTATATAGAGGACCCATAGAGACTATATCATAATCATAATCTTTATCGAGTGCTAAGAGCGCCA
Organism: Flavobacteriaceae bacterium; assembly: GCA_002728855.1. GTDB lineage: Bacteria > Bacteroidota > Bacteroidia > Flavobacteriales > Flavobacteriaceae. The sequence continues at coordinate 19,830 of PBWA01000001.1, read as the reverse complement.
GTCTCTCTCCAACATCTTTTTTATTATGAGGATGAATATCTTTCTCCTCACCAATATCCATAAGAACCGCCATTCCGGTCTTTTCAGTAGACTCTAAGGTTTTCCTTTGAGCATCACGAAGACCCTGAGAAAATGCATTTTTATCATAAATATAAGGTGCTATCTGAGCATAATAAAATGGAAAGTTATAACCCCAATTTTCTCTCCAATCTTCAATCATTCCTGAAAAAAGTTCTTGATACTCATTATAATTTGATACATTAGATTCTCCCTGATACCAGATTGCACCTTTTATTCCAAATGGCATAACAGGAGATAACATTCTTTGAAATAAAAGTGAATATGCATTTGGAGAATTAGTGTCAATTCCCTTTAATAATTCTTGATTTAACATTGGTGATTTTTGGACTAATTCTTTATCTGTATATCCATGAACAACTATTAGTGCCCTGGCGGTTAAAAAAGCATGGTGTTTAAATTTAAATTTTTCAAATGGAATTACCTGGGTAGATGAATTATTCCTCAAGGTTATAGGCCCACCAAATCCTCCAGGACCTCCCAAATCTGTCACCCTAATCGCTATAGTATTTTCACCTTTTTTTAAAATCTCTTTTCTAATTTTATAGTTCCTATCTCTATTCCATGAAAAAGTATTCCCTATAAGTTCTCCATTAAAAAAAGTTTGATCTGAATCATCAATTCCTTCATCAATAAATAAAGTATAATCACTAGTAAGATCATCAATCAAAACTTTTGTTCTAAACCAAATGACTCCATCAGACAATAACTCATCTTCAGCCTTGAAAAAAGCTTCAAAACTTCCTTTTGTTCTTGCAGTATTATATCTAGAAGACCAATAATCCCATGAGGAATCATCAAAGTCAATATCTGCATAATCATTATCATTTAAATCTAAATCTGCCCAATTTTTTTGAACTAATCCCCAGTCTTCCTCGTCCTCTGTCCAATCTGGAAGCTTTACTGTTTTAAAACCAAAACGATTATCATTAACCAAAGCTATTGAATCATTGTACTTTTTAGACATTTTTTTAGATAATTGATTATCTGATTCTATAACATCCTTTTTCTCTTTTGTTGGACTAAGTGACTTTAATTTTTTCATACTAGTCCATGCTTCAACTCTGGTTCCACCCCAACTTGAATTTATTATTCCTACAGGAATTTTCAATTCTTTGTTTAACTTTCTAGCAAAAAAATAAGCAGTAGCACTGAAATCTTCAACATTTTCTGAAGTTGTAATTTCCCATTTTTGTCTTTTTATTGCATCTCCCCATAGGTCCTGAGGAACATTAAACATTCTAATATCATTATAGTTAGCATTTTTAATTTCGTCTTCTTGATTATCAATACAATCGTCACATTGATTTAATCGCCACTCCATATTTGATTGTCCAGAAGCTAGCCAAACTTCACCAATGAGAATATCTTTAAAAATAATTTTTTCCTCTTTTTTTATTAAACTTTTTGCTTCAGAGCTTATTAAAACATCAAATGGTCCTCCAGCACCAGGTGTTTTTAAATTTAGACTCCAAACGCCCTCATCATTTGAATTAGTTGTTGAGGATTCTCCCCAGCTTCCATCAATAGTTATTTTGGAATTGGGTTCAGAATTACCCCAAAATAAGATTTCTTCTTTTTGTTGAAGAACCATATGATCCGAAAAAATAGGAGGAAGTGAAAGTGAAACTTTATCTATATTGTTACATGAAACAAATATTAAAACGATTAAAAAAATTGTTCTGCTTATCATAATTATAAATTGATTATTTCCCTTTGTATCATCCACTCTTCACAAATTTTAGCCCAACTTTTAATAGACCCCTTATCATTACCAAGACCATAGCCATGGCCTCCATCTTCCCAAATATGAAGAGCAGCAGGAATATTATACTTACGTAGTGCTAAATAATACTGAATACTATTTTCTGGAAGAACGCCTTTATCATCATCTGAATGAATCAAAATTGCCGGAGGTGTATCTTCCCTAACTTGCAAATCATTAGAATAATAATCCAAATATTCTTGAGAGGGTATTTTCCCTAACAAATTTTCTCTTGATCCATTGTGAGCATATGGTCTGTTCATTGTAATGACTGGATAGACTAGAATGCTGAAATCAGGTCTACTACTTATTTTCTCAATTTTCAAATCTGAAAGATCCAAACCATTATCATGATGAGTCGACAAAGTAGAGGCAAGATGACCTCCAGCAGAAAATCCTAAGACTCCTATTTTATTAGGATCTATGTCCCAGATTTTAGAATTTTTTCTTATAATTCTCATGGCTCTCTGTGCATCCATTAGTGCTACCTTACTCCTACAATCTTTAGATTCCCAATGGGGCAATCTATGCTTGAGAACAAATGCAGACACTCCAATATTGTTTAACCACTTAGCAACATCTACTCCTTCTTTGTCAAACCACAATCCCCAGTATCCTCCACCAGGAATTACAAGTACGGCAACATTGTTTTCTTTACCCTTCATTTTATCAGAAGGATAATACCATATTTCTGGATCGCTTACTTTTTTAAAAATTCTGCCAGATGAGTCGTAGTCTAACTCAGTCTCTAAATTACTTTTACAAGGAATTCCTTCTGGATATAAAGAAATTTTATCTTTTTGAGCTAGAATTAGTTGAAGGCAAAAAATCATTATGATTGAAATTGAAAATTTTTTCATTTAATATGTTTTAGTTGAAAATTTATACCATGTCTGTGTTTGATATTTTTTATCAGGTTCAAGTATAACATTTGGAAAACTCGGCTGATTAGGAGAATCTGGAAAGTGTTGTGTTTCAAGACAAAACCCCGATCTTTTTTCATAGTTTTTTAATTTCTTTGATTTCAGTGATCCATCAAGGAAATTACCAGTATAAAATTGAACTCCGGGTTGATCAGAATAAACCTCTATATTAATTCCCGTATTAAGACTCCTTGCTTCTGCAATTTTTCTAATTCCTTCACCATAATCATTTAAAACCCAGCAATGATCATACCCATTCCCAATAATTAACTGATTATTTTGAATCTCTATTTCCAAACCAATTTTTTTCATTTCTCTGAAATCAAAAGGTGTGTTTTTTACATTTCTTATTTCACCAGTGGGGATCAGATTTTCATCAACCGGGAGGTAAGAATTTGCATTGATACTTATAAAATGATCTAAAATATCTCCTGAACTTTCACCTGCTAAATTAAAATAGGAATGATTAGTTAAATTAATTATTGTTGAACTATCAGTAATTGCCTCATAAAAAATTTTTAATTCATTTTCTTTTGTTAAAATATAAGTAACATCGATTTGAAGATTCCCAGGATAACCCTCTTCCATATCTTTTGAGAAATAAGTGAGTTTGATTCCTGGATCTTCATCATTATTTAACTCCTTTACAGACCATAAAACTTTATCAAAACCTATTAGCCCTCCATGAAGAGAATTTTTACCATTATTTATGGCTAATTGGTAATCGATACCATTCAAACTAAACTTCCCGTTAGCAATTCTATTTCCATACCTGCCAATTATTGCTCCAAAATATGGATGTTCTTCAATATATTGATCTAATGTTTTAAACCCTAAAACAATATCAGTATTTTTTCCCTTGGAATCTGGTAAATTTATATTTGTAATTATACCGCCATAGTTTATAATTTCAACAGACATATAATCATTAGTTAATTTGTATTTATATACTTCATTACCATTAGGTAATGAGCCAAAATAAGTTTTCAAAATATTATTGGAATTATTCAAATTACAAGAATTAAGAATTACTATTTTGATCAAAAGGTAGATTAAAATATTTAATCTTTTAAATTTTTGATAAAACATAATCCCATAGGTTGTAGTTAGAATCATTTATTTGTGCTTAGTTTAATAAACAAAAAGTCAGACTTAAGTAATACCTCTTAATATTATAAAACCCTTATTATTATTTAAATAATAAATATGAAAATAAATTATATTATATTAACTATAACTAATGTATAGCCTTATTACCTCTAACTTTTGTACTCATACGGATAGCATCTTCAACATTGTAAATAAATATTTTCCCATCACCAACCTCTCCATCAGATCCAAAATTTAATATAGTATCTACACATTTTTCTACATTTTCATCACTAACAATACATATAATCATAATTCTGTTTTGTAATGTAAGGGAGTCTTGGGTACCTCTATAAATTTTCGTGTAACTTTTCTGTAAGCCAGTCCCTGAGGCAGGAACTACAGTCATACACGGAATTTCAACATCTTTAAGCCCTTGTTGAATAGATTTCAACTTAGAAGGTCTGATNATTGCTTCAATTTTTTTCATGTTTCTTGTTTTAATATTACATTAATTACTCATAAGTTGAATACGATTCTACACCAAAAGACACTGAATCTATCCCAGCTATTTCTTCCTCTCTAGAAATTCTAACACCAACTACTTTTTCCATTATTATCATAATTATAAAAGTAAAAGTAAAAGAAAATGTGGCAATAGCTAAAACTCCAATAACTTGAGTAGTTAAAAATGACACTCCTCCTCCAAAAAATAATCCTCCTTCAGAGGCAAATAAACCGACTGCAATTGTTCCAAAAAGACCATTTATTCCATGAACAGCAATAGCCCCAACTGGATCATCGACTTTAAGTTTATCAATATATATAACAGCTAAATCAACCAATATACCTGCAAAGAGCCCAATTATAATTGCTGAAACTGGACCCACAACATTACATCCTGCAGTTATAGCAACTAATCCAGCTAAAATTCCATTAATTACCATTGTTATATCAATTTTACCATGAGCAAAATAGGTGTAAATCATTGTTGAAGCACCTCCAGCAGCTGAAGCTAAAAAAGTATTTAACACTACAGATCCTATTAATTCCCAGTTTCCAACAGCTCCAAGAGTTGAGCCGGGATTAAAACCAAACCATCCAAACCAAAGTACGAATCCACCAATAGCAGCAAGAGGTAAATTATGCCCTGGGATAGTATTAACTTTCCCATCTCTACTGTATTTCCCTAGTCTTGGGCCTAATACAATAGCTGCAGCTAATGCTGAAAAGCCACCCATGGCATGAACAGCTGCTGATCCTGCAAAATCATTAAATCCCTTTGCTGCGAGCCAACCATTAGGATTCCAAACCCAATTGGCTACTAACGGATATAATAGAGCACAAAAAAGAATTACCAAAATTGCATAAGACCATAATTTCATCCTTTCAGCTAATGCGCCAGATACTATTGAAATTGCAGCAATAGCAAATCCAAGTTGAATAAACCAAAATAAATTATTGGATACTGTTAAATCTAATCCTAAATCAGATTGATTAATTCCAATATCAAAAGCGAACCATCCATTTGATGATCCATAAGCTATTCCAAATCCAACAATAAAAAAAGCGAGTCCGCCAAAAGTTATATCAATAATAACTTTAGCTATTATACTCATTGCATTTTTTGATCTTACAAAACCAGCTTCTAATAATGCAAAACCGGCTTCCATAAAAAATATCAGAGCAGCACATAAAGCTACCCACACAGTATTGATTGCGAAGGTGTGTTCCGAGGCAATCTTTGAGAGTTCTTCCATAAGTTAAATTTTAGGAATCTAAAATATTTAAATCCTAATAACTTATGGAGATTTTAATGATGAGTTATAAACTTGTTTAGACTTTTTATCAACAGATTACTTTTAGTTAATGAGTTCAAAAAGATATTCCCTATTGCAATAAAAAAATTTATAGCATGGGTACTCCATTAGAAATAACAGAGAGAGGTGCAATCCCATATGTATCAGTTTTAAAATTAACTAAGTTGGGATGAGCAACAATACCTTTCCATAGTTCAGAATCTAAATAAGCATCAAGTGATGAAGAACTAGCAAAATAGTAAACACCACCAAAAATACCCTTTTCAACATTTCCGATAAAAGTTTTTCCAATCAAACCATCTATTTTACCTGGTGCAAAGTTACCAACAACTTCAGAGCCTAGTTTTGCATGATCTTCCAAGGTCATCTCATTTAACTCGTAGTTGACAATAAGGACACTTGTTTCTTTTGAATTTTCTTGAGTTTTCTCAGGAGTCTTTTTCGTAGTTTCACCACAACTAAAGAGGATAAAAATTGATAAAACAAAAATTATATTTTTCATGATTAAATAAATTTCAAGATTTTAATATTATTAAAAATACAATTATTTTTGAATCCATAATTGAAATAAGATCATAATCATCTTGATCTTTTTTTATTATTTTGTCAACTTATGAGAGCTTCACTTAAGTATATTATTGAAGGGTTTGTGATATTTGGGAGCATCTTTTTCTCATTTTATATTGAAGATTTAAGAAAAGAAGATGAAGATTTTATTACTAAAAATGAGCTTGTAAGTGATTTAATTATTACTCTGGAAGATGATTTAGAACAATTAAAAAACTTACAAGAAATTCTATTAGAAAGTGAGAGACTTATACTTGAGATTCTTAATGACATTGATAATTCTCACACACAATTAACTGATATTGATGCAATAAATAAAATATTAGCAATTGAAGTTGGATTTTCATTTTTTCCTAAAGATGGAATTTTTAATCAATTAATTACAACAGGTAGTTTTGAATTGATTAAAAATAATCAGTTAAAAACAAAACTTTTGGAAATGTATAATCATCAAAAAGATAGAAATTATGCCACTTCACAAGAAATTGACAGATTCAATATTGATTTTAGAGGAGATATTGTTAAAAAATTTAGAATAAGATTTAGCTACAATTCATTTGATGGAAAATTTTATGGCTCCCGCAGCCTAACAAACTTTAAGTTTGATAAAAATTATTATTTATCTAACTCTTTTTATGGTTTAATATCTCAGGGACAACTTTATGTTAACATGTATATGAGACAACTTAAAGATATTGAAGAAAATTATAAGGCATCTTATGCTCTCGCAAAAGAAGAAATAAGGAACAAATAATTTATTGAAAAATATATAATACTTCTAATTATTTCTAAGATCAAATCGATCAGCGTTCATAACTTTATTCCAAGCTAAAATAAAATCATTTATAAATTTATCATTATTATCATCTTGCGCATAAACTTCTGCGATGGCTCTTAATTCTGAATTTGAACCAAAAACTAAATCTGTTCTAGAAGCAGTTCTAATTATCTTCCCTGATTTCCTGTCCCTTGCCTCATAACTATTATATCCTTTTGGGTTCCATGCAACATCCATGGATAAAAGAATCTTAAACCAGCTATTATCTAACTTACCCTCTGTCCAAAGTCCATCTCCAGAAATAGAAATACCCATTGAACGCATTCCTCCAACTATTAGGGTTAATTCAACAGGATTTAACCCCAGTAATTGTGCTTTGTCAAGAAGTATTTCCTCTGGACTGACAGCAAATTCTTTTTCAGAATAGTTTCTAAAACCACATGCTTTTGGTTTAAGAAGGTTAAATGAATCAATGTCGGTAAGTTCTTGAGTAGCATCTCCTCTCCCAGTAGCTGTTGGAACTTCAACCCCACAAGACATCTCAATTCCAACAGCACCACCTAAGATTATTACGTCTGCAACACTGGCATTATATTTAGATGCTATCATTTCATATATTTTTAAAACCCTATTTAATTGCTTAGGCTGATTGACCTGCCATTCTTTTTGGGGTGAAAGTCTTATTCGAGCACCATTTGCTCCCCCTCGATTATCAGAGGCTCGAAATGTACTAGCACTCGCCCATGATGTTTCAATCATTTCCTTAACACTTAAATCTGATCCAGATATTTCTGAACGAATTTGTTTTTCCATATCCTTGGGTATAATATTCCCCTTTGGAGTAGGATCTTGCCATATATATTCAACATCTTTAAAATCTCCGGCAATGTAGTTAGTCCTCGGACCCATATCTCGATGTAATAATTTAAACCATGCCTTAGCAAATGCTTCTCCAAAATCTTCAGGATTGTCTTTAAATCTATCACATATTTTTCTATAAATCGGATCCTTTTTTAATGACATATCAGCAGTTGTCATCATTGGCAATACTTTTTCATCACTTCCATCAACTTGAGGAACCATATCTTCTTCACTACAATCTATTGGATGCCATTGCCATGCTCCAGCAGGACTTTTTTTACATTCCCATTCGTATTTTAGTAAAAGATTTAAAAATCCCATATCCCATTTAGTTGGATTAGTTGTCCAAGGACCCTCAAGCCCACTAGTAATTGTATGAACTCCCATACCATCACCGTGACTACTTTTCCAGCCTAATCCCATCTCCTCTATAGGAGAACCTTCAGGTTCAGGGCCAACCAATTCAGCATCACCAGCACCATGAGCCTTACCAAAAGTATGACCGCCAGCAACTAATGCAACAGTTTCTTCATCATTCATCGCCATTCGCTTAAAAGTTTCTCTAACGTCTTGAGCTGAAAGTTCCGGATCTGGTTGACCATTTGGCCCCTCCGGATTAACATATATAAGCCCCATTTGAACAGCAGCAAGAGGGTTTTCTAGAGATTGTCTTGTGTCTTTGTAGCGATTATCACCTAACCATTTATCTTCAGATCCCCAATAAATGTCCTTCTCTGGATGCCAAATATCCTCTCGTCCAAGAACTGTCCCATGATTTGGCCCTCCCATATCTTCTATAGCAACATTTCCAGCTAAAACTAAAAGATCAGCCCATGATAATAGATTTCCGTACTTCTCTTTAATTGGCCAAAGCAAGCGCCTGGCTTTATCCAAATTTCCATTATCAGGCCAAGAATTTAGAGGTGCAAATCGTTGAGCTCCAGTAGCAGCACCTCCTCTCCCATCTCCGTTACGATATGTACCCGCAGCATGCCATGTCATTCGTATAAAAAATGGCCCATAGTGACCGTAGTCAGCTGGCCACCAATCTTGACTATCTTTCATCATTTGACTTAAATCTTTTTTTACAGCACTTAAATCAAGCTTTTTTACATCCTCTTTGTAATTATATTCTGCCATAGGATTGCTTTTTCTATCATGCTGACGCAGTATATCTATATTTAGCTGATTTGGCCACCAATCTTTGTTTTGAGTTCCAATATTAGGCTTAGTTGTTGAGCCATGAAATGGGCATTTGCTTTTCTCCATTTTAATAGTTTATAATTATTTTAACTACAAATATTACTTAATAATTTTTTATTCCAATTAATTTCTAATAATTAATAGTTATAGTTTTATAAATACTAAAAATAAAAATTTACATTTATTTACATAGATTTTATTTAGACAAAAAAATTGTAGTGACAACTTAACCCTTATTTATAAATAAAACTTTTGTCTAATTCTTCAGAATCTTTATACTTAATTCTAAGATCGTTTAATTCTTTTTTTAATTTATTGGAAACTTCACTATATCTTGGATCATCATAAACATTATTCATCTCATAAGGATCATTCAAACGATCATATAGTTCCCACTCATCAACATCGTAATAGAAATGAACCAATTTGAATTCCTTATTTACAATCCCATAATGTCTCTTCACCATGTGTACTGATGGATATTCATAGTAATGATAATAAACAGCGTCTCTGTTCCACTTTTCAGAATCACCTTTAAATAGTGGAATAAGGCTCTCTCCTTGCATATCATTAGGAGCCTTAATCATAGCAGCCTCTAAAAATGTTTGAGCAAAATCTAAATTTTGGACCATTTCTTCCGAAGTTGTTCCTGGTTTAATCACATTTGGCCATTTAATCATTAATGGTGTTTTGAACGATTCATCATAAATAAATCTTTTATCAAACCAACCATGTTCACCTAAATAAAAACCCTGGTCTGAGGTATATACTACAATAGTATTTTCATCTAGACCAGTCTCATCTAAATAGTTTAAAACCCTGCCAACATTATCATCAACAGAAGAAATAGTCGCCAAGTAATCTTGCATATATCTTTGATATTTCCATTTCATTTTTTCTTTATGACTCATTTTTGGCCAATTAGTTTTAAAATCTTCACTGATTTTATCTAAAGTCACATCATATTTTTTCTTCTGCTCCTCATTTGCTCTTCCAAAAGGACGGTAAAAACCTTGCGCATTTGGACGCATCAGGGTGCCGTCTCCCTTAACATAAACAATTTCAGGTTCTACCTTTCCCATTTCTTCAAAAGTGGATGGCCTTACCTTGCTATCATGCATGTATTGCATATGGGTAAGAATATTCATTTCTGCAGTTTTTGCAGAAGTTCCTCTACCACTATAATCATCATATAAAGTTTTAGGCTCTGGAAATTCTTTTTCATAAAACTCAGCAAACTTCTCTGGGCTTGGCCACCATGCTCTATGAGGTGCTTTATGAAGATACATCATTAAAAAAGGTTTATTTTCATCTCTTTTATTTTTAAACCAATCTATAGTCAAGTCAGTAATAACATCTGTAACATATCCTGTTATTATAGTGTCTTTATCCTTTCCTATAAATTTTGGATTTATATAACTGCCTTGACCAGGAAGTATGAGAAAGTCATCAACTCCTTTTGGATTATTCCCAAAATGAAGCTTGCCAAACATTGCTGTTTGATATCCAGCTTTTTGAAAAAGTTGAGGAAAAGTAATCTGTGTATCATCAAATTTAGCCTTATTATCTATCTTACCATTTAAATGACTGTGCTTTCCTGTTAGAATTACTGCTCTTGAGGGGGCGCATATTGAATTTGTAACACAGGCATTTGTGAAAAGCATACCTTCATCAGCAATTCTATCAATATTTGGTGTTCTTATTAATTTATCATCATATGCACTTATTGCTTGATAAGCATGATCATCAGACATAATAAATAATATATTAGGTCTGGCTTTAGTTTCATTTTTTTCTACACAGCTTAGGGCGACTAAACTAAAAAACAAGAAAAGAATGTAATACTTCATATTTTAATTTTTGAAACTACGATTTATTGAAACCTCATTTGCATTTGTTTCATTTTTAATCTGGGGTTTGACAATTAATCAATAAAGGCATAATGTTATAAGAGATAACTGTAGAATAGTATTTTTCATAAACTCTTTGTTTTATTTAGGTTTCCTGTTTTTTTGTTGAATTTAAAAAACATTTTGAAAATTATTTATATGTAAACTTAAAATATTATTTTACTGATCATATATCTAATTCAATGAAGAAGGTCCTAGTTCTATTTTTGATTTGCTCCAATTTATATCCTCAAATTTCAAATAAAAAAATTAATAGATGGGTTTCAAAAAATCAAAATTTAGAGGGTTCAATTGTTTCAATTGCAATTAAAGAGTTAAAGAAAAATAAAAAAATATATGGAATTAATTTAAGCACTAATATGACTCCAGCATCAAATGTTAAAATTTTAACTGTGCTTGGTTCTATTAGCTTTGGAGATTCTATTCCATTATTAAAATATAAAGTCTCTAGTTCTAATGATACATTGAGAATATCTCCCACGGGTTATCCTTTGACTGCACATCCAAAATATATAGATAAAGATTTAGAAAAATTTATAAAACCCTACAAGCACATATTTTATCATAAGCCTAAAATAGAACTAAGGAAATATGGTCCTGCATGGGCTTGGGATGATTATAATTATTATTTCCAGGCTGAAAGATCAGAAATGCCAATTTATGGAAATGTAATACAAGTTTTTAAAAAATCTAATGGAGAAATAGAAATAATTCCTGATAACTATAAAATTAATTTAGATTTTGAGCAAAAAGAAATAATCTTTCGAGAAGAAGTAGATAATAATTACTTCATTAATCCTTCACTGATAAAAATGGGTGATACATTATATTCTCCATTTATTACATCAAGAAAAAATACTATTTCCTTACTCAAGGATTTTTTAAATACGCCTGTAAAATTCTCTGAGCAAGAATTATCTGATTATAATACATTAAATAGTAGTCAAGTAGATAAAATATATTCTGCCATTTTAAAAGATTCTGATAATCTTATCTCTGAAAGTTTAATGGCAAATATTTCACTAAGATTAAATGATACTATTTCAGTAGATAAAGGGGTTGAATTGATTCAAAACAGATTTAATGAAAATGTATCTAACCAAATAAAATTATATGATGGATCAGGGCTATCAAGATATAACCTAATAACATCAAAGGCATTAATCTTATCATTGGAAAAAATATATCAACTAATAGGTTTGGAAAGAATAAAGAATATATTTCCGAAAAATTATATCCTTAAGAATAAAGAAGATTTTGTATGGGGTAAAACAGGTACATTAAGAAATAATCACAATTATTCAGGTTATATAAGTACTAATAAAAATAAGTTATATGTGTTTAGTATAATGATAAATCATTATCCTGTTGAACTGGAAAAAATAAAAGATGCAATAGCAGACTTTTTAATTTATTTAAAGTCAAATACATAAAATTGATGGAAAAGGGTTTGTTTTAAAACAAAATTCAACCTACCTCTGATACATTTTTTTTAAAATGAAAATAAAATATTCATGTTTAATTCATTTTAACTGCCCTACCATACTTAAGATGATTTCCTAATTTACCATCTTTAGTTATACACCAAAACAAACTGCATGGAGGCTTAATTTTTGCCTCTGGAGCATAGCCATCTGTTAAATATATACATCCATCATATTTTTCAAATCTATTAGACTTTAAATAACTAAAAACTGGATCAAATAAAGTTCCGCCTCCCCCACTAATAAATTTAGGTAATTTCCCCCTGTATGAATATTTCCTTTGTACTTCAGCATCACATTCTATGACTTCAATTTCTGCACCTTGTTTCCAAATACTATGAATTTCGCTAAAAAAAATTACAAAATCATCTTCTTTTATTGATCCTGATGTATCAATAGCTACTGCTAAACGTTGATACCTTTTAATTTTAATTCCTGGTCTAGTTCCATATCGTTTACTAATTCTTTTCATGGTATAATAAACTCTTGTTTTTCTACTTGATGTTGAGAATAATCTCAATGCTCTTTTCCAATCTATTTGAGGCTTTCGTTTCTCAATAATGACATTTATCATTTTTTTAATTCCAAGAGGAATGGAACCATAATCTTTTAAAGGTGTACGATCTTTAGCTTGAATTATCATTCTATCTAATTCAGTTTCAATAATGTTTGAACTGGCCCCCTTGTTTTCACCCCACTTACTATGATCACTATGAGATATTTCCTCTGAGACCTGACTGATTGTTTTTTTTGTATTATCGTCAGAACTTTGCTGTTTTAATTTTTTGTAATACCACTCAACTGATTTATCTGGAGGTAAATTAAGGGCTGAAAATGTTGAGAGTGTTATTGCTGATTCTGGCAACCTCCAGGGTTCTATAAGTTGATTCACAACTAAATCTGCAGCAATATTAAATAACTTATTATCATAGCTCTTGGATTGCATTCGAAATAAATGTTTAAAAAGAATATGTAAAGTTTCATGCTTTATCACAGCAACTCTTTCATTGAAAGACTTTAATTCCTTTAGAAAAAAATTTTCATTAACATACAGAGCAATTTTACCTGATTTGAATCCAACAGCTGCTGTTGGAATTTCATCTGTAATAACTCGGATTATTCCACTAAGAAAATGAGCATAAAATGGCTCTTTCATTAAAAGTTTAATGATACATCTGGAAATTTCACTTTCTATATCCTTCACTTAAAAAGTCTAAAAAGTTAAAGTACCTGATCTTAAACTTTCAATTATTGGAGTTGAGAGTTTTGGTAGTTCTTTTGAATCAGTAATGTTATGAAATCTTATGTCTAACAAATTAAGATTTGGCAACTGTTCTAAACATTTGATGCTTGAAACAGATTCGCATTCTCTTAAACTAATATTTGTTAAAGATTCTATTTTTGACAAAGATTCAATATCATTTAATTTTTGACATTTACTTAAATCGAAAGTTTGAAGTGATATTAAATTTTCAAGTCCATTCAAATTAAGTAAATTATAACAATTATAAATTTTTAAAACTTTTAATTTATCTAATCCAGATATCCCCTTTAAATCAACAATAGCAGATGAAGAACCCCAAGATTCTTTTGGTAGAATATGTATTTCTTCAATCGATTTTAGAGATTTTATTCCTTCTAAACTTTTTAACTTTTGATTGGTTTTAAGAATTAGCTTTTTAAGATTTTTTAATCGAGACAAATCAGAAATTAAAGTTATTGAAGTATCTTCAATTGTAAGTGATTCCAATTTTGTTAAACCTGACACCAGAAACAAAGAGCTATATTGAGATCCACTAATTGATTCTTTAGTTATTTGTGATTTAATTTTATCTGCTGCTTTACAACCATCAGGACTAATTGAAACCATTCCTCTTAATGCAAATTCTCTAAACTCTTCTAGTTTTTTGGTTCCTGCTAAAAACATTGGATTTGGGAGAATTTTATCGCCATTATATTTTATCCCATTTAAGAAATAATCAAATATTTCTATTTCAGAGATTGTAGAGGCTAAATCTAATCCTAAATTAATTTCTTCATAATTATCTGATATAATTAACTTTTGAAGTTTTTCAATAATTTCATTGTTAGCACTTGAGACAGAAACTGTTTTTTCCTTCTTTTTAAACTTACTAAAGTATTCTGTCACTTTTTCAACAGAGTCCATTTTTAAAAACCTTGGCTTTGGCTTTACCTTATAACATTTTCCAAGCAAAAGGCGATCGATTGGAAGGTCAATCAATCCTTCAACAGAAATTAAAGAAGAACAATCTTCAAAATCAACACATATAAGTTTTGAAAATTCACTTAGATAATCAACATTTACAATTTTTGGACAGTTAGTTATCTTTAACAATTGAATTCCTGAGTTTTTTAAACCTTCTAAGCTTGCTAAGTTTGGACAATTCTCCACAATAAATTCATTGAGAGGTGGCTCTCCCCAATCTCTATCTTTGTAATAAATCCGAGCTTTTTCATGCCAATAATTATTGTACAATCCATCTAAAGTAATTTTACATTTTGAAGGAATAGGAATTGATATTGAATTAAATAAATCTCGGTGTATATTATCGTCATTAATTATATCCAATATTTCTGTTTCTATTTCATTCAACCATGGAAAATCAGCACTTGAGCTTTTTGAATTATTAAAGATTGAAGCTTTATTTATTGAATCTAAATTTTTTATAGAAGAAGATGAAATATTGATTGATTTTAATTTTTGACAATTTTCAAGACCTTTTAAATCAGTTAAAGAACTATTCCCTTTAAGATTAATTTCTCTTAAATTGACTGAATTTGATAAGGCATTTATATTTTGAAGATTAGTACATCCTGAAGCATTTAATATTAGTAAATTTTTGGTGTTACTAAGAGAATCTAAATTCTTGATTGCGGAAAGATCACAAATATTAACATAAATCAGCTTGTTAGAATTTTCTAATCCTTCTAATGATATTAATTTATTACAAGATGTTATAACTATTTTTCTTAAACTATTTATCTCTTTTAAAGGTTTAATACTTTCCAATTCAGGATGATCATAAAAAATAACTGAAAGTAAATCTTTAGAATTTTGTAATCCATCAATAGATGTCAACTTTCTTTCGCTATTAAATTCTACCTGCATCAAACTATTAATGGATTTTAATTCTATTAATTTAGAAATACCAGTTTCAGCGGTTTTTAAAAATCTTAATTTTTTAAGATTTTCAATTCCCTTTAGACTAAAATCTTTTTCAGAGTAAAAAGGACTTCTAATATAGAGGCATTCTAAATTGATGAGACTAGAAAATAGCTCAAAATTTGAAGGAAAATCTTCAATTTCATAATCTGCATCTAAGTATAGTTTTTTTAGATTTTTAAATTTCCAGGTTTTATTAATTTCTGGAATTGTTAATCCTCTTTTCAACTCAAGATTTTCAATTTCAAGATTATAAATTGATTCAAAACCTATTATTTCCGCATAATCATCTAAAATCAAAATTTTAAGATTTTTAAAATTTGATAAATATTTTACATAAATTTTAGATTTCTCGTTACTGTAATTACTTTTTATGTTACCATTTAGTGATAATTTTTCTATTGAATTCCTTAATATCTCACCTTTGCTTCCATCTGGCGCAAAATTAACTAACCCCAATAAAGCTGTCGTATAGTAATGTTGATCAGGTCCTGTAGTGCCCCAATCATGTTTAAAAGGAGAAAAATTATTTGCTCCAACAATATCATTCCATCCAATTTCTAAATCAACTTCTTTTAAAAATTCATCATAGATATTTACATTATTTAAAGATTGGATCAAATCAATACCCATTTGAATTTTATCAAAATCTCTTTCTGAAAAAAATTTTTTAATTTTTGAATAATGTTGTTTTTCTTCTTTTGATAACATAAGTAAAAATTTTAAAGTGTGTCTAATAATTTATTTGCTAATCTTTTGTCTTTAACCATAGTTTTTACATCATCAGGAGCATTTTTAGACAAATCCATGTAAAGGCTCATTAATAAATCATTAGGGATTATATCAAGTAGCAAAAAATCTATTAAATTTTTAGTATTATTTTTTGTGGGTTGATAATTATCTGAAATTAACTTTAAATAAAGTCTTGAACAAATGGTAGATAACCTATCAACTCTTTTAGATCCATTTTTATCAACAGAGACATCTTCAAGTCTTTTTTTAACTGTTTGAAAATCCTTTGCATCTAAAATTTCATCAGGTTCTATTAATTGAGTTAATTCATCATTCACAAAAGCAATAAACGATGACACTGTTACCTCATCCAGAGAACTCAGAGCAAGTGCTTCAACTAAATGAAGGTTTCCTTTTAAATCTTTAATTGATTGAATTTGCTCAAAAAACTGAGTTAAACTTCTTGGTGTGGTTCTTTCTGAATTAACAAGCTCTGGATATGTTAATACAAAAGATATTCCTCTTGAGTCTACCTTTGCTTTCATAGCCCATTCTGCCCATATTTTAGCATCAAATTTTAATGAAGCATGCAGCATTCTTGTAAGCATAGCCCCATCCATTGGTGTTACAGAATAGTCACCACCTTCTGGGTTAGCAGTGGCTACAATTTGCCATTTGGGAGGTAGTTTCCAAGAAGTTAGTTCAAAATTTTGTAGAAGCTGCATACATCCCCTCAGAATTCTATCATCTGCACGATTTACGTCATCTAATAATAAAATTCCCGGTCCCTCATCTTTTGGAACCCAGTCAGGAGGACTGTATACAGTATATTCATCGCCTGAAATTTTTTCATCAGGATCAATTACATTAGGCATCCCATGTAGATCACCCATTTCTTCAAATTGAGCAGGTGCAATGTATGAGAATTTCCAACCTTTTTCTTTAGCAAAATCTCTAACTATTTGTGTTTTACCTAAACCGTGTGTTCCCCATATACAAATTGGAGTTCCTCTTTTTCCTTCAGAATTTAAATTGTTATTTCGCTCAAAAATATGATTTAAAATATCTTTTAATTCCTTACTATTTCCTTTTTTACCAAACTCAATTAAATCTATTGACATAATTTTACTAAATTGGGTTATAATCGGAAATTAAGAAAATTGAGACAGATTTTCAAGTGTTTTACTCCTATAATTTTTCTTGTTTCAAGTAATTTAGTTTTTTCATTAAGTTGGAATCAAAAAATTATACAAGATGACTCCATTAAGGTTGAAAAATTTATCAATCATGTCAAAACCTTAAATTACATTTCAAGAAAAAATGCAAGTGATCCATACTTTCTGGATTTAACTTACAAATATTCAGATTCTATTCTTTTAATTGATCCAGAAAATGAGTTCGCTTCAAATACTAAAATAAATATAGATTTAACCAGATCAACAATAGAAAATAATGTTATCAATAAATTTAAATTATTTGAGTTCTATTCAGGAATTCCTAATTATTATGGGTTTGTAGATGATCCAATTGAATACGCATACGATGAAGCAATAGAAAAACTCATAAAAACCAGATACATAAAATTACATAACGGTCCTCTTTCAGATGCTAATATTACATCAATTTTAATGAGAGAGAATTGTGGCGATGAGATGTTTGAAATTGTGAATCAGACCTTAGTATTAAATACTAATCACCATATCCTCCAAAAAGATGAATTAATTGAAGTTTTTGGAGCAGAAAAGACAGACCAAATAATTAATGGAAAATTTAATGATGATGATGCGAAAAGACTCGCTAAGGAATTAAACCTTGAAAGAGTAGGTGTTTTCAAGGTTAATGATTTGGATGTTATTAATAATGAAATATGGTTTGTTCAGATAAATTTTAGCACTTTTTTAGAAAAGGAATTTACAGAAGCAATTTTTGAAAAAGGTGTATCAATTGATAAGAGAGAAATAAGTTTTCTAAACTTATTAGGAAGTCTCGCCTTGAATTTATTTTTAGCATTTTATTTATACTTAATATTAATTAATATTCAATATCAATTATCTATAGAAAACAAAACAAATCCTTTCAAGAAATTAATTTTATCAATTTTTTATGGTTTTAAATCAGCATCAGGACAGATTTTGGCTAGTTTACCATGGATGAAGTCGATTAGAGAACTTTATCCTGTAAATTTCACAAAGCGATACATCTACTACTTAATTGCTCCAACAATTTTATCAGTTTTGATGATATTTATTACATCTTTCCTAGTGCCAAATCCTGAAGTTCATTTTCTAGAACCAAATGTTATTATCTGGTTTGTAAGTTCTATCTTATTAATAAGTTTTGCCCCATTAATTATTAATCTATTTATAATTAACAGATTAAATATAGATGGTTTTCATACAAAATATGGATATCAAGAGTTTATAGCAGTGTCATTGTTTGCAACACAAATTCCTTTTATAATATTTTATTACATAAAGTATGGATTACCAGATTTCAGAGGTATACTTTTTGAAGGAGATGGGGGTTATTTTCAATTAACTGTAAATTCTTTTTTGGTATCTATTATACTTGGTAACGCTTTTTATGAATATTCCTCTAAAAGAAAATCTAAATTTAATAATAACCAGGCATTGATTAGTCTTGTAATAGGTATTGTTGCAATTATATATGTTAATGGATTATTAGTATTAGGGGTTGATAAAAATTCTATGTTCATTTTTGGAACATCATTTTTAATACTTTGTTTAATTGTAAATAATTATTTAGAAAAGACCTATACAAATAAGGAAAAGGAAAATTTAAAAAGATTAGAGAACAATAATAAAGATAACTGGGATTTTGTAGAAAAAGTAATTGATGTAAAAAATCAAATATTCAACTCAATATTAACTACTGAAAACAATGACTTAAATATATATGTAATAAATGCAAATCAAGGTATTGGAAAGACTAGAGCATTGAATCAGGTAAAAAAAGAATTTTTAAAAAATAATTGGTATTGGTTTTATGGAGATTGTGATGAAATTCAATCTGACAGTTCAGTTACTTTTGAACCAATATTACAAGCCTTTGGAAGTCTTTTAAATAAAGAAAAATTAAGTGATAGATCTGAAGAAATTGATTCCATTACTTCAAAAATTGTAAATACTGCTATAGATTCAACAATTGGAATAAATCCAATTTCAGAATTTAAGAAGAATTCAGAATCAACTATTAAAAATATATGTCTAGAAATTACCGAAAAATTAAATTCTCTGAATCAAAAAATTGTTATTACAATAGAAGACTTACACTGGATTGATTCTGAATCTTTTGCGTTTCTCAAAGAATTAATTAAAACAATTAATAGATTCGATTCATTGAGAAAAAATACAAGTTTTATTCTAACGGTCCGCAGTAATTTTAATAATGATAGAGGTGTCAATTACGAAAAATT